>JBKJMR010000261.1:0-4832 GCA_046596275.1 Bacteroidia bacterium
TTTTTTACAAAAGTGTCGTCCCCGATGGGACTAATTTGAAATAAAATAAAGGTCGTCATATATGAGATTAATTTTATAATTGAATGCGTATTCTCCACGTGGCGACTGAATCAGGAATGAATTACCATGCGACATTTTGCAAAGAAATGTGTCTTTGAAATTCTATGGGTTGAAGACTGAATTGGTAAGCAAGGATGATATTCGGTAATTTCACCCCGCATTATTGATTCCTGAAAAATAAGAATTCCAATGAAATATTTATTATTCTGTATTTTACTATCAACTGTATTGTTTTCCTGTCATACCGATAAGGAAAACAATACAACAGAGCAATTTGCTCCGAAGCTTTATGGTACTAATGATGAGGATAAGGCAATGAATTACGCAATGGAAACTTCAAGAAAAACATTTGGTTTATTTGAAACAGCTTTTAAAAACAATTTCTGCGATACAGGAACAGCTTCAATCAAATTGAAATTCAATGTGGCTAATGGTGGCTTTGAGTATATCTGGGCGACAGATTTAACCTATGAGAATGGAAATTATTATGGAATTGTTGATGCACCTCAATTAACAACAGAAGTAAAGGATGGCGAAAAGATTAAAATAAACGAAAACATGATTGCGGATTGGATGTACGCGGAAGATGGAATTCTTGTAGGTGGTTTGACACTAAGGCTGATTCGTGATCGCATGTCACCTGAAGACCGTGAACAATTAGATGCTGAATTTCCATTTCTAATTGAAAATTAAAGTCTAATATTTCGGTAATTTCACCAAATGAAAATCACCTTCCTTGGCACCGGCACATCACAAGGCGTTCCGCTTATCGGATGCCAGTGTGTGGTTTGTAAATCCGCGGATGCTAAGGATAAACGCACACGAACTTCGATCCTTGTAGAAACGCAGGGCAAAACAATTGTCGTTGACAGCGGTCCCGATTTTCGTCAACAGTTTTTACGCGAAAACATTTTGAAGCTTGATGCCGTTTTATTAACGCATGAGCACAAAGATCATCTTGCAGGATTAGATGAAGTGCGCGCATTTAATTATTTGCAGCAAAAGCGGATGCCTGTTTATGCTACCGAGCGTGTGCAGCAAGCAATCAGAAGAGAATTCGCTTATGTTTTCGAAGAGCCGTCATATCCAGGCATTCCGAAAATAGATTTGCATACCATCGGTTTAACTAATTTTTCCGCAGAAGGAATTGAAGTGGTGCCGATAGAAGTAATGCATCATCAAATGCCTGTGCATGGATTTCGTTTCGGTAATTTCACTTACATCACCGATGCGAATTTTATTTCCGAAAAAGAAAAACAAAAGATCAAAGGAAGTGAAGTGCTTGTGTTAAATGCATTGCGCAGGGAAGAGCATATTTCGCATTATACATTAGCACAGGCGTTGGAATTAATTGAAGAATTAAAGCCGAAGCAAGCGTACCTCACGCATATTTCGCATCAATTAGGAAAGCATGAAGAAGTGGAGAAGGAATTGCCTGAGAATGTGAAGATTGCTTTTGATGGGCTTGTGCTGGAGCTTTAGGCATAAAAACACTTTCTAACTTATTTCCTGTTTGTGCGTGTGAATACGGTGAAATTTTAATGTCCGCCCGCAACTTTAATGATAAAGCTGATGATTACAATTGCGGTCGATCCGATGAAGGAATACATCAGGATCATTGCGCCGTTTTTGAATTGGAATTTCAAATGGAGCAATAAAAAAATCAAAGTAAAAATTATTGGAAGGAGGGCAGGATATAACGAAAGACTGTCCGGCAAATTTCCACGCAGCAATGCAATAAATGATCGCTGCATTCCACAACCGGGACAATCATAGCCCGACATTGCCTTATAGGGGCATGTTAGCAAATGATT
Organism: Bacteroidia bacterium; assembly: GCA_046596275.1. GTDB lineage: Bacteria > Bacteroidota > Bacteroidia > Palsa-965 > Palsa-965. The sequence goes on from JBKJMR010000261.1 coordinate 1,875, forward strand.
TTCAAGCCAGTCGGTAAAGTTCATTATAAAGAATAAAAAAACCGGCCGGAATGCACCGACCGGTTTCATGTTAATAGTAGATTAGTATCGGCTGTGGCTCATACTTTCCCATGGCATGCTTGATAAAGCAGCACCGAAGAAAAGAAGGATGCAAACAAAATAAATGATAGCACCGATAGCAAGACAAAGTCCGATGATCGCACAGATACGACCGGCTTTTGCATTCTTATAGGATTTTTCTGTCCATGCGGATGGATTGTCATTATATAATTTCATTGCTTTATTACCTAAAACAAGCGCGATAATTCCGCATGTTAAAGCAATAATTCCGTAGCACCAGCAAAGTGCAATTGATATAATTCCGAGTACAAGAACACCTACGTGATTAGGCAGATTCTGCTGCATTCCCATCGGGTTTCCACCCATCGGATTTTGCATGTAAGGATTTTGCTGATAAGGATTTCCCTGTGGTGGTGGTGGCGGGAAAGGAGGATTTTGATTTTCCATGTTTTAGTTTAGTTTTTTTCTTGAGTTGGCTAAGGTAATGCAATTCCTAAAACGAGAAAATCCAATTTACCCACATTTTTTAAAATATCTAATTAGCTGCTTTTCAGTAACATATCCGACAACAAACGTTTACTATCGACTACAAACGTTTAACAACCGAATAAAAGAGAGGGAGCACCACACCTTTGCAGCGTCAAATCAGTTCAACGGTTTCGGGTTCTGAGTTTCGGGTTTCGGGTTTCGGGTTTCGAGTTCCTGGTTTCGGGTTAAAAAGTTAAGCACAAGTTCTTTCTCATACGATTCACTAACAACACAAATAATATGTAAGAAACACAACTTCAATATCTCAATTACGATTTTCAATTACCAATTTACCAGATTATCAGATTACCAAATTCTTTATTAATTAATCTCTCTTACTTATGAAAATGGACATGAAACGCAACAACGTGCAATTGATCGGAAACCTCGGAATGAATCCGGAAGTAAAATCAACACCGACCGGAAAAAAAGTAGCCCGCTTTACTTTGGCGAATGTGGCTTACAAAACGAAAGGCACTGAAAAAGTAACCACCGTCAACTGGTTCAACCTGGTTGCATGGGAAACACAAGCGGATATCGCTGAGCAATATCTTTTCAAAGGAAGACGCATCGGCATTAACGGTCGACTTGTGGTACGAACCTGGAATGACAAAGAAGGCAAGAAACATTCGATGACCGAGATTGTGGTGAATGATATTGTGATGATGGATCAGCCGAAGATTGCAGCGATTGCAGCTTAGGTGAATCTGTTAAATGAGAAATGAGCCTCCAGCGATGGGGGCTTTTTTCGTTTCTACATTTTCATTTTACTAAGTAGCAATCTTTGAAAACAAATTAATTTTCCACCTAATCTCTCCGAACAAAAACTGCGTATATTCAATCAATACAATATACCTATGCTTCGATTAGTTCTGTCGATTATCCTCTGCCTTCTTTCTTTGCTGGTACTATTCCATGCGCCGACAAATTTTTTCTGGCGGGTTGCAGTTGCCGTAACGGAATTCCCTTACATTTTTATCCTTACGGCGCTGACTCTTTTTATTTTCTGTTTCTGGGAAGAGAAATATAAGGTAAGCTCATTGCTCATCAGCGGTGTTGCGGTGATTTTATTTACACTTCCAATCATTCGTGCATATATGCGCGGTGCAAAATTACCTGAGGAATTAGCAGCAGTATTTCCTGCGAAAGAAAATGAAGCACATTTAAAACAGCCGTTCAGCTTTTTCAGCATGTTCAGCGGAATTAATCCAACCGAAATTATTCCGGAAAATAGGGTGTACAAACAATTGCCTCAAAAAGCATTGACACTTGATTTTTATCCGGCAGTTTCCAAAACAAAAGCGCCATGTGTCATTGTCATTCACGGTGGTTCGTGGGCCGGCGGCGATCAGAAACAGCTTCCCGCGCTCAATAGTTATCTGGCAAACAAAGGATATCACGTTGCAGCAATAAGTTATCGGCTTGCTCCTGAAAATAAAAGTCCGGCCCCGGTGGAAGACACAAAAGATGCGCTCGATTACTTAGTGAAGAATGCCACGCAGCTGAATATCGATACAAACAATTTTATTTTGCTTGGAAGATCTGCCGGCGGACAAATTGCATTAGTTGCTGCTTATTCGTTTCATGATCCGCGCATCAAAGGTATGATTTCTTATTATGCACCTGCTGATATGGTTTGGGGTGCGAAGATCAAAGGAAATCCGCTGGTGTTGAATACCGATAAAGTTTTTGCAGATTATCTCGGTGGAAGTCTGCAGGAAGTTCCGGAGAAATATGCAGAAAGTTCTGCGATTGAATATGTAAGCAGCAATTCCATTCCGACTTTAATTATTCATGGTGGTAACGATGCTATGGTTGCTTTTGAGCATAGTGTGCGTTTGCAAAAAAAGTTGAATGATTTTCATGTGAAGAATTATTTTTTGAATCTTCCTTTGGCGACGCATGGGTGTGATTATAATATTAATGGTCCGAGTGGACAGATTTCTACGTTTGCTGTGGAGCGTTTTATTGAGAGTGTGGTTTTGCGTTAGGAGTGAAGGTCAATTTTAAGTTTTTGGTGATTTTCTTGCGAACTGTTTGTTTACTTTCAGAGAGTGATTTTATTGATTGCGGTGTATTTGTTTCAGTGAGAATTTTTTAGAGTAATTAACTACAAGTATTACAATTATCTTTTTAATGGAATTTAGTTTTATAAAACCTTTTAAAAGGAAAGCAACATTGCGCCATGACATTTTATTCTATTCAACAAATTAATGACTGAATTTCCGAGCAATTAATGAATCATGTGTGGATAAAATTCACCAGGTTGTAATGAACATTAATAAAAATCTTTAATCATAATGCGGTATTCACTATTGGCATAATTTTCCCTGAAGTAGTTTACCCGAAGCTGTAATCATTAAAAAAATG
>JBKJMR010000316.1:0-16412 GCA_046596275.1 Bacteroidia bacterium
ATATTTATTTCGCCGATACAGAATACAAAGAAGCTCAGGCGTATTACGACAGCACAATGAGCGTAATTCCGAAAGATTATCCCGGCTATAAAGCGATTTCCGAAAAACATAAAAGTCTTGCCAATCTCGTTCGTTACATCAATATCGTTTCAACAGAAGACAGTCTGCAGAATGTTGTAAGAAAATATGGCGGCGATACAGCAACACTTTATGCCTATGTCGACAAGCTCATTCTCAAAGCGCAGAAGGAAGAAAAACGTCAGAAAGAATTGAAGGAACAGCAGCTGCTTGCGGGTGGAAATCCGGGTGGCACAGGTCCTTCTATTCCCGGTGGTAATCCTGCAAGCCAGTTTTATTTTTATAATTCATCCAACGTTTCATTCGGGGTAAATGAATTCACCCGCAAATGGGGAAATCGTAAAAACGAAGACAACTGGCGCCGCTCAAATAAGGAAACGATCCTGCCGAATGAAACAGAGGATACTGAAGATGGTGATACTGCAGCTGTAGCAGGTGGTAATAAACCAAAATCAGGAAACGCTAAAAATTCGCGCGAGCCTTACCTGCGACCGTTGCCGATGACGCCTGAATTAATGGCGAAATCAAATGATCGTATTGCGGATGCATTGTACAACCTGGGCACCTTGTACAAGGAGCAGATGAAGAATAATAAAAAAGCTGCCGATGCTTTTGAAACGCTTTGCAAACGTTATCCGACACATAAGTATGCGCTTGCTTCACATTTCCAGCTCTGGCGTTTGTATAAAATAACCAATGAAACTGCGAAATCGAACGAGCATAAAGATTACATCTGCAATAATTTTCCAACCAGCGAATATTGCGCGCTCATCAACGATCCGAATGCATTGCAGGGAAGAGAGAATGAACGCACAAAGATCAATGATTATTACGCCGTTACTTATGAGGCTTATACTAAAAAGGATTATGTTCAGGTAATCAACCGGAGCAATTACGCTGATACGGCTTTCGATAAAAAGAATGATCATGCAGCGCAGTTTGCTTACCTGCGTGCGGTGAGCATTGGAAAAACACAAGGCAATGTTGCAATGGAAACAGAGCTTACCCGCATTGTTGCAAATTATCCGAAAGATCCGATGCGCCAGCAGGCCCAGGCGTTGCTGGATGCGATGCACAAAACAAAACCTGCTGTTGTCGACACCAATAAAGTGGTAAAAGGTCCGGCTTATACCGCCAATGAAAATGTCGAATACCAGTACATGGTAATTGTAGACAACGGAAAAGGTGATATGAATAATTTCAAGATCGGCATCTCGAATTACAATTCAGAAATGTTCGCATCGCAGGGATTAACCATCAGCAGCATGGTGCTTGATAATTTACATTCGCTTGTGCTTGTGAAATCTTTTTCAGGCAGGAAAGCAGCAATGGATTATTACAACCTGATGAAAACGAAAGGTGATATTTTTGCTAATCTCACACCGGGCACTTTCCAGGTAGTAATTATCTCGACCGAAAATTTTTCTCTATTCTACAAAGACAAGAATGTAGATACCTACAAATCTTTTTTCGATTCCAACCTGAAGAAATAACAACCAGGCAACGAATTGCGTATAAGAACTACTTTCTATTCGTAATTCGTTCCCTTTCGTAAATTCGCTTTCATTCGTAATTCGTTCCCTTTAGTAATTCGTTCCCTTTTCCTTTCGTAAATTCGTTTTCATTCGTAATTCGTTCCCTTTCCCTTTCGTTCCCTTTCCCTTTCGTAAATTCGTTTTCATTCGTAATTCGTTCCCTTTAGTAATTCGTTCCCTTTCTTTAACTTTACCGAAAGAAAAAGCCATGTTTAACAATAAAAACAACAGCAGCATGCGCAATAACCTCCCCGATTCAGGAACAGTGAATATTATTGGCGCAGGCACAACCATTGAAGGTGATGTAGTTTCAAGCGGCGATATTCGTATCGATGGTACTTTAAAAGGTACTGTGAAAACGCGTGGCAAATTAGTCGTTGGCCCTTCAGGAAATGTGGAAGGCGAAGTGAATTGTCAGAATGCAGATATTTCCGGGACCATCCGCGGAAAAGTAAATGTGGCCGAACTCCTTTCACTTAAAGGAACTGCAAAGCTCAGCGGAGAAATTACCACCGGCAAACTTTCCATCGAGCCCGGCGCTGATTTTTCAGGCTCCTGCAGCATGGGCGGCGTTGTGAAAGAAATACAACATGAGCACACCGAAACTGAACTCGCCGAAAAAACGGCTTGATCCTTCAGCCGCTAAATATCTTTCGATGGCTACTTATATGGCCGTCATCATCACCGCCGGCACGCTCGGTGGCCGCTGGCTCGATCAGCATCTTCAGCTTGTAAAATTTCCGCTTTTTACTTTAGTGCTTGCGCTTGCATCCGTGTTCGCGTCCATGTGGTATTTCATTCGCGATTTCACGAAAAAGTAAAGTATGTGCAGATGACATTTTTCTGCAAGGTACGTTGCAAAATAATTACCCTGAATTTTTTCTGCGTAATCTGTGTAATCCCTGCCTGTCTGCACGAAAAGCACTTGCGGGGGCAGGCAGGTGTGGCTAACTTTGCCCTCACAATGAACTCGCACAAAAAATATTTCCTCCGCTATTCCCTTTTCCTTGCGATTATTGCGGCCGCATTATATTACTGGAATTTCTCACAGCCCATTCACAAAACCCATCCTCTATCCTGGGGCATTTTCGGATTTTTTGCTTTGCTGTTTTTCTTGCTGCATCTTTTTCTTCTGAATGCCGAACATAAAAAACCCGGTGTTTTTGTAAGACGGTTTATGGCTGTTTCAACCATTCGTCTTTTTGTTTTAGTTGCAATTATTGTCCTTTATTCCATTTCCTATCCTGCGCTCGCGACTGTATTTGTCTGGCATTTTCTTCTTTTCTATTTCGCATTCGCCGCATTTGAAATTGCCTCCTTATACAATCATTTTAAACCAAAGAATTAACTTTGTTTCCGTTCGATATTAATATGTTTTTTAAAATTATCAGCTTATGAAAAAGATTCTTGCCTACACCTTTATGTTTTTATTGAGCACACCACTTTTTTCGCAGAAAGATCCGCCTGCAAGCGATTCACAAACACCCACAGCAGAAGAAACACACAATTACACTGCGGCAAGCTTTGGCTATTATTTTCTGCCGATGGCAAGCGTAAAAGCGCATTATGTTTCACGTGGTGTAAATATGCCGGAAGGAACACAAATGATTGGACTTGGTGTTGACCGCGGTTATATGACACTTACCAACAAGCTCGATAATGGCGTTACAGGTTTGTTTTCCTTCCATTACCTGCTTCCACAACATTTTAATGATTCAAAAGATTCGATCAAAGTTTCCCTCAACGGCTACAACGCGCAATTTGATTTGCTCGGAGCCAATTTTGTAAAGTCGAGCACGCTGACCATCACCGGCGGACTTGGCTGGGCGTTCGGAAGAATTAAAGTCACAGAACAAACCGGCGACGGCAAAAGCACCTTCCTGAATAAATATTTCGCGCCGGAAGGTCGTTTTGAGATCAACATTCGCTTATTTGAGCATTTCTACATCGGTGCCCGCTACGCTTATCGCGGCGATATCACCAAAACACGCTGGGTTCGCAGCGGTCCAAGCACGGCCGACCTACCTAATACTAATATGAGCGGAACAATGATTGGCGCATTCATCGGCTACGGAAAATAATCCGTCGAAAAATAAAGCTTGTTTATGGGAGATCGTCCGAAAGGCACGGTCTCTTTTTTTGCTCTTTTCGATAAGTTTTGTCGAATTGTAAAACCTTTCGCATTTTCCCGAAAATACCTTGCTAAATTCTTTCAGTAACCCAAATCAAATACTTATTTTTGCAGCCCGAAAAAGGACGTTTTCCTTATTCATTGTTAAAACTCTGCCATTCAATGCGATTCAGCACCCATGTTGCCCGTATTGCCCTCATTTTAAGCATCGCGCTTCTTCCTGTGACCGGTTTTGCTTATGAACCACAAGAAGAAGAGCATCCGGATACGTTAAATCTCGCTTCTGCTTCTGCGGATAGCGATGCAAAAAAAGGTTTCGACGCCGGTGAAATGATCATCGAGCATATTTCGGACAACCACGAGTGGCACATCTATGGTCACCATCACATGCCATTGCCGGTAATCGTTAAAACCGACAAAGGGATTGAAATGTTCTCTTCAAGCAATTTCCGCAATCACGAAACGCACGAATTCCAGCCTTACAAAGGCAAAAATTATACTTATAAGCTTGAACACGGAAAGATTATGGTTTGGGACGATCAGCTCAACCAGCCGAATCAAACCGCAACCGCATCTGTTCTTGATCTTTCCATCACCAAAAACGTAGTTACTCTTTTTGTTGTTGTCGGATTGATGATGCTGATTTTTATGAGCATTGCACGGTCTTATAAAAGACGCGTGGGTCAGACCACAAAAGGCATGCAGTCGTTTTTCGAGCCGCTCATTATGTTTGTGCGTGATGATATTGCAAAAGCAAGCATTGGTAAAAAATACGAGCGTTACATGCCGTATCTGCTCACCGTGTTTTTCTTCATTTTGATTTCCAACCTTCTTGGATTAGTTCCTTTTTTCCCGGGCGGTGCAAATTTCACAGGAAATATCTCCATCGCAATGGCGCTTGCGGTTATCACATTCATTATTACACTCTTCAGCGCAAATAAAAATTATTGGCACCACATCTTTGCAATGCCGGGCGTACCTGTTGGTGTGTTGATCATTCTCACACCAATTGAAATTTTCGGAATGTTCCTCAAGCCAATGGTATTGATGATCCGACTTTTCGCAAACATTACTGCAGGACACATCATCGCGCTTGCGTTCTATTCCCTGATTTTCATCCTTGCAAATGGTGGCGAATCAACAGGCGTCGGACTTGGAACTTCGGTTGCATCGGTTGCGTTCTGCGTATTCATGATGTTCCTTGAATTACTTGTAGCCTTTATCCAGGCTTACGTTTTCACCCTGCTTTCCGCGATTTATTTCGGTTCAGCAGTAGAAGAGCATCACGAACACAATCAAAACTTTGACGGCTTGCCAAACGCAGCTGTCACTGCTCATTAATTTGTAATTCTGTTTAATCTTTAAATATCAATTATCATGACATCACAAATTCTATTACAAGCAGTTTCAGTTGACAGCATCGGTATGGGTTACGGTCTTGCTGCTATTGGCGCAGGTCTTGCTGCTCTTGGTGCAGGTGTAGGTATCGGCCGTATCGGCGGTGCAGCACTTGAGTCAATCGCTCGTCAGCCGGAAGCGGTTGGTGATATCCGTGCTAACATGATTTTGACAGCTGCTCTTGTTGAAGGTGCTGCCTTCTTCGCGATGGTTGTTGGTCTGTTGGTTACATTGAAAGTCCCAGCACTTTAAAGAAAATTTCATACTGCTTTCACGGTTGGTGAAAGCAGTATGATTTTCAAAATTGAGATTGAAGCATACGATTAAACAGAAAAAGATTTTTAACACAAAAACACCTTTGCTATGGAACTCATAATGCCCGATACCGGTTTGTTGATCTGGATGACGATCACATTCCTTATTGTATTGATCTTATTGAGAAAATTCGCCTGGAAGCCTATCCTTAAAATGATCGGTGAACGTGAAGCTTCTATTGACAACGCCCTGAAATCTGCGGAAAATGCAAAATTAGAAATGCTGGCGTTGAAATCGGATAACGAAAAAATTCTTGCACAAGCACGCAACGAACGCGACACGATGATGAAAGATGCGCGTGATATGAAAGAATCAATCATTGGTGATGCAAAAGGAATTGCGAAAGCAGAAGCAGATAAAATTCTTACATCTGCTCGTGAAGCAATTCAAAATGAAAAGATGGCTGCAATCACCGAGTTGAAAAACCAGGTTGCACTTCTTTCTGTCGAGATCGCTGAAAAAATTCTTAAGCGTGAATTATCCGACGAGAACAAACAAAAAGACCTTATCGGCGATTTGCTGAAAGACACTAAGCTGAACTAAAATGATCGAAACAAGAGTTTCCTTCCGTTACGCGAAATCACTTCTTGACTTGTCACTTGAAAAAGGACAGCTCGAACAAGTGCGTGAAGACATGCAGCTGGTGTTCGACACGATCCGCGAAAATAAAGAGCTGACCTTGATGCTCAAAAGTCCGATCATCAAAACAGATAAAAAGAACGAAATTCTGAAAGCCATTTTTGGTGGAAAGATCGGCGTGATCTCTTCTGAATTCATCAATATCATCACCGGCAAACGTCGTGAAATGGAATTGGAAGGAATTGCACAAGCTTTTTTATCGCAATACAGAACGCACAAAAAAATTCTTACAGCCGTTATCACCACTGCATCAGGTCTTGATAAAAGCCTTCGCGAACAAGTATTGCAAATTGTAAAGGGCGGTACTACTTCAGAAGTAGAATTGACAGAAAAAGTAGATAAAGATATTATCGGTGGATTTGTTCTGCGTGTTGGCGATCAACAAGTAGATGCAAGCATTCTCCGCCAGATCAAAAATTTGGATCGTTCATTCAGTGAAAACCCTTATATAAAAGAGATGTGAGTTCGGAGTGTTTAGTTCGGAGATAAAACTCATGAACTAATTCTACGAACAAAACACTACGAACTAATAAACCAGTAACAAAATGGCAGAAGTAAAACCAGCGGAAGTTTCCGCAATCCTACGACAGCAATTGGCCGGTTTCAAATCGGCGAAAGAAATGGAAGAAGTCGGAACCGTTCTCCAGGTTGGAGATGGTATCGCTCGTATCTACGGACTTTCAAATTGTCAGTCGGGAGAGCTTATCGAATTCGAAAGCGGATTACAGGGCATCGCTCTGAATCTTGAAGAAGATAACGTTGGAGCCGTTGTACTCGGTTCTTCTAACGGAATCCGTGAAGGTGACACTGTTCGCCGCACAGGAAAGATCGCTTCTATTAAAGTAGGAGAAGGAATGCTTGGCCGTGTTGTAAATACACTTGGCGAGCCGATCGACGGAAAAGGTCCGATTACCGGAACAACTTACGAAATGCCACTTGAGCGTAAAGCTCCCGGTGTAATTTATCGTCAGCCGGTAAACGAGCCGCTTCAAACCGGTATCAAAGCGATTGACGCAATGATCCCGATCGGACGTGGCCAGCGTGAGTTAGTGATCGGCGATCGCCAGACCGGAAAATCTGCGGTTTGTATCGATACGATCATCAACCAAAAAGAATTTTACGAAGCAGGCGCTCCTGTATTCTGCATTTATGTAGCTATCGGACAAAAAGGCTCTACAGTTGCTAACGTTGTTCGCACATTGGAAGAAAACGGTGCAATGCCGTATTCCGTTGTAGTTTGTGCTACAGCTTCTGATCCTGCGCCGATGCAATTCTTCGCGCCGATGGCCGGAGCTGCAATCGGAGAATTTTTCCGCGACACCGGTCGTCCTGCATTGATCGTATTTGATGATCTTTCTAAACAAGCAGTTGCTTACCGTGAAGTATCACTTCTTCTTCGTCGCCCTCCGGGACGTGAAGCTTATCCTGGTGATGTATTTTATCTTCACTCCCGTCTTCTCGAGCGTGCTGCGAAAGTAAACGCGAATGATGAAGTGGCTAAAAACATGAACGATCTTCCTGAATCATTGAAAGGAATCGTCAAAGGTGGCGGATCACTCACTGCGCTTCCGATCATCGAAACACAAGCGGGTGACGTATCAGCATACATTCCGACGAACGTAATTTCTATTACCGACGGACAGATCTTCCTTGAGTCGAATTTGTTTAACTCAGGTGTGCGTCCAGCTATTAACGTTGGTATTTCGGTATCACGTGTTGGTGGAAATGCGCAGATCAAATCGATGAAAAAAATTGCCGGAACATTGAAGCTTGACCAGGCGCAGTACCGCGAGCTCGAGGCATTCTCGAAATTCGGTTCTGATCTTGATGCAGCAACAAAATCGGTCATCGACAAAGGTGTTCGTAACGTAGAGCTTTTGAAGCAGCCCCAGTTTTCTCCTTTCAAAGTAGAAGACCAGGTTGCAATTATCTATTGCGGAACAAAAGGTTTGTTACGTAATGTTCCTGTAAATAAAGTGCGTGAATTCGAAACTGACTTCCTGACTTACATGCGCAGCAAACATGCTGATGTGCTTGCCGATCTGAAAGCCGGAAAGCTTGATGACAGGATCACAGGAGCTATTGAAAATGCAGCGAAAGAAATTTCAGCGAAATACAACAAATAAGTAGTCAGTGTCAGTAGTCAGTAATCAGTTTGTTCTGATCATTGACTGCTGACTACTGAAACTGACAACCGACAACTTTACAATGGCAAGTCTTAAAGAAGTACGTAATCGAATTGTATCCGTTGGTTCAACACAACAGATCACCAGCGCCATGAAAATGGTGTCGGCTGCGAAGTTGCGTCGTGCGCAGGATGCCGTTACACAGATGCGTCCGTATGCGAACAAGATGCGCGAGATCCTTGAAAATCTCAGCAGCAGCCTTAGCAGCAATGAAGGAACATTTTCGAAAGAGCGCGAAGTAAAAAACGTGCTGCTTGTTGTGATCACTTCTAATCGCGGACTTTGTGGCGGATTTAATTCCAACGTGATCAAACGTGCAATGTTAGAAGTGCGCGAACAAAATGCCGGTGCGAAAATTCATTACCTCGCTATCGGTAAAAAAGGCGCTGACTACTTCCGTAAATCCACTTTCACCTGCGCTTATGGTGATACGGATACAAATTCTCTTTATGACAAGCTTAGCTATGGTGTTGTTGCGCCGATCGCAGAGAACATCATGAAAGGTTTTGCAGATGGCACCTACGACAAGGTTGTGCTTCTTTACAACCAGTTCAAAAATGCTGCCGTTCAGATTACCCAGGCAGAACAATTCCTTCCTGTTGTTGCCGAAAAAGTAGCCGGCAAAAAAGCTCAGAACGCAGATTATATTTTCGAACCATCACGCGAAGAAATCGTAAAGGATTTAATTCCACGTTCTCTTAAAACACAATTGTACAAAGCAGTTTTAGATTCTGTAGCTTCCGAGCACGGCGCACGAATGACTGCGATGCACAAAGCAACGGATAACGCACAAGAGCTCATCCGCGCATTGAAGATCTCTTACAACAAAGCACGCCAGGCTGCAATTACCAATGAGATCCTCGAGATCGTTGGTGGTGCAGAAGCATTGGCAGGATAGAGCCGCGCACGGCCCTTGGGTCCCCAAGGGGAGACCAGCGCGCTAATAACAAGTATTTTTTTCACCTCCACAGGATCATTTGTGGGGGTGTTTTTTTGTGTTTAATCTTCCGGTTATTATAGAAATTTCGTTATTCCGAAAGCAAATTTTGAGCAAGCCATTTTCACAATAAGAAATAGTCCTTGTCATCCGGATAGGTATCGGGCAATGTCATTTAGTTAAGGGAATCCCTAAGCGTTTAGAGCAACTGACTTAATTATTATTTTTTCTTTTGGAAAGAACAGGTCGCACCTACGGCGCTATTTCATACTGAATTTACAAGCGCCGTAGGTGCGACCTGTCTATAAAAAATGTGGTAAAAAAAGTTGCTAAGCGCCGTAGGTGCGACCTGTTCTCCCTTTCTCGGAATTGATGACAGGCAAAAATGCTCTTAACTTAATGACATTGAGCTATCGGGTAGGTGCAAAAGACATATAAGAATTTCGGAAGAAAAAATTAAAACAGGCTCTAACTATTGATGGTAAAACAATCGTTAAAAAACATACCAGGAAATAATTTCTACATGCCATAAAACACCTCTACAGGGTTTATTTGCTGGGGTGTTTTGTTGCTTTCGTAGGGCGCGTTTTGTACATTTCAGAGAGCAAAACCAAAAACACATTCCCATGAAACACTTTTTACGATTGCTTACCATCGCCGCTTTTTCACTTTCGGCGAATGTTGCGCACGCTGCAGGTGGACCTGACGCTTATGGATACACGTGGATGACCAGCCTTGATGCCGGTGGACCCGTTTACAGCTGGATTGACATTACGAGCCGTTCCGGGGTACAAACTGTTACAGGACTTGCGGATGATAATTCTGCCGCAGGATTTATTCCGCTCGGTATTAACTTTCATTATTACTGGAATGATTACACGCAGCTGAAGGTCGGATCGAATGGCTGGGTCAGCTTTAATAACACCAGCAATATTGCAGCTTGTTTTCCTATGATCCCGGCTGCAGGCGGACCAAGCGATAATTACCTCGCACCGCTTATGGGTGATTTGAATTTCACCGGCGCAGGTAATCCGGGGCAGGTACAATACTGGTCGAATAACGTTGACACATTTATTATTTCATACATCAATGTTCCATTCTGGTCAGTAAACTTTCCCGGCTGGGTGGGTTCAAACAGCTTCCAGGTCATTCTTTGCAACAGCGATAGTTCCGTTACTTATCAATACGGAGCACTCAGTGGATTTGCGAATGGAGCTGGTTGTGTTGATCTGACTGTTGGAATTGAAAACAGCACCGGCAGCATCGGATTACAAGTTCATTCCGATGTAATGCCACCTGCTAATTATGCGATCAGGTTTGATTATCCTGCTGTTGTATTATTAAGCATTTATGATGTGTTGCCGGAATGGAACCAGGCTGCAGGTAATGGTGCCGAATTCATCATCCTGAATACGCCTACAACATTATCAAGCAACATTCAGAATTCAGGCAACACCGCTGTTTCTACTACGATCAATCTTCAGTCGACGATCATAAATTCTGCGAATACAACTGTGTTTACAAATACAGGATCGCTTCCTTCACTTGCTGCGGGTGCTGATACTGTTTTTACATTCGCTACACCATGGACGCCGACCGCTGCGGGCCAGTATACAAATCGCACAGCTACTTCGAATTCACAGGATATCAACGCTGCGAATGATATTGTAAATACAGAGCTGCAGGTTGTGAATGTTTGTGCTCCTAATATGCTTATCAGCTATAATACAGGCGGACCTTCTGATGGATCGATTAACTGGAATGGCGGAGCGAATGATGATGGTGTTGCAGTTTATTTTGAACCACCTGTTTATCCTTACACAGTTTCTACTTTGCAATATTATATTTCTTCTAATGTATCGCATGGATTTATTGCACAAGTGTATGATGATAATGGTCCGAATGGTGCTCCCGGCACATTGCTTTTTAATACAACTGTTCCTTCATCATCTGTTGTTTCCGCAAACTGGAATACAGTCACGCTGACTTCCACGCTTACGTTATCCAGCGGCGGATTTTATGTTGTATGGTTACAATCCGGAACAACAATTTTTATCGGAACAGAAACTGCAGGTCCGCGCTCACACCGTAATTATGAAATTCTTGATGGCAGCTGGTCGCAGTTCCGTTATGATGATCAGCGTGATTTGATGGTTCGTGCAGGAATTACGAATTATGTAAATACACCAACTGCAGCATTCGCTTCTTTTGTTGCCGGTCAAAACGTGAGCTTTGCAGATAATTCAACCGGGCTTGTTACTTCATGGCTTTGGGATTTCGGCGATATGCAAACCTCAACGCAACAACATCCGACGCACATGTATGCTTCGCTTGGATCATACACCGTTTGTCTTACTTCCACTTCTCCCTGCGGATCAAGCCAGGTTTGTCAAACGGTGAATATTTGTTTACCACCAACAGCGTCATATTCGTCTTCCACCAGCCAGCTGAATGCATCGTTCACTGATTTCTCTTCAGGAACTGTTACATCATGGCAATGGGATTTCGGTGATGCACAAACTTCGTCGCAACAAAATCCATCGCACACCTATGCAACAGCTGGTACATACACCGTCTGCCTGATCACTTCAAATTATTGCGGTGAAGCTGATACTATTTGCCAGACGGTAATGGTATGCGCTCAACCCGTTGCATCATTTATGAATTCGAATACATTGCTGAGCGCATCTTTCATGGATATGACAAGCAATTCTCCTGTTTCATGGACATGGGATTTTGGTGATGCACAAACTTCCAACCAGCAAAATCCATCGCACGTTTATGCAGGTTCCGGCGTGTATACGGTTTGCCTTGTTGCAACAAATAGTTGCGGTGATGCAGATACAACTTGCCAGAACATAATTATCTGTGATCAGCTGGTGAATGCATTTACTTATTCGCAAAATGAAGACACCGTTTTCACCAATGATCAGTCCAGCGGTTCTGTTGTTTCCTGGCTTTGGGATTTTGGCGACAGTCAAACTTCCACGTTGCAAAACGACACGCACGTATATGCAACAGGTGGTGTTTACAATGTTTGTCTTACAACAACAGACGCGTGTGGTGCGAGCGACAGCACCTGCCAGACCGTTTTCATTATTGTTACTTCATTGAATGAAATTCCGGGCAATGTAATTTCAGGAATCTATCCGAATCCTTCGAGTGCACAGCTGAATGTTGTGTTCAATAATTCAATAGAAAGTGCGCAGCTTGAAATTTTTGATCAGGCGGGACGTGTTGTTCAAAGCTTCCGGAATATTTCCGGAAAAACTATTGCGTTAAATGTAGAAGCGCTTCCTGCGGGAATTTATTTGCTTCGCGTAATTGATGAAAAAGGAAGCTCGGTGATGCGATTTACAAGGGAATAGTTTTTTTGAACACGGAAGATATTTCCGAAATAAATAAAAAAATTTCACCTCCGCAGGCTCATTTGCGGGGGTGTTTTTTTTGTCGTGTCTCTAAGTTTGATTGCGTAAGAAATGGAAGGTATAGCGTTGGATGCAGAAAAGCATGATAGTATGTTTGATGCGGAAACTAAAAATCTATATCCATGAAAAAAATCATACTCTTCATCTTTTTATTTGCCGGAACATTTCCCGCGATAAACAATAAACTATCCGCACAGACGGGTGTATTCATAAGCTATGCTGGTGATTCCAGCTTCCTGGCAAATAACTGCGTTCCGATGCCGGCTTCGTTTTTTGTGTATGGGAATGCTTACAATTATAATCCACCGAATGATTCCATTGAGATCTATGTGAATTTCGGTGATGGATCTGACACGACTTTCAAAACAGGACTCAGCGGAAATAGTCCGTCATTCTGGTTTTGGGCAAATGCGAATCACACCTATACGGCACCGGGAAACTATGCTGTGATGTACATTGCCACCGGCCCCAACTTAATGGCTGATACGCTGATCAATTACAACCAGATCACAGCCACTGATACCTGCGGAAATATCCAGGGAGATATTTACATCGATAATAACAGCAATTGTCTTTTCGATGCGGGCGACTCTTCTGATCTGTATGTTTATTTATCGGTTTCAACACTTCCTTCCGGACCGGTTTATTATTGTGTTACGGATACGAACGGACATTATTCCATTGATGTTCCACCGGGCAATTATGATGTCAGCATTGCACCTTCCCTTTCTTATTCTTCCATCCTGCCATCTTGCCCTTCAAGTGGAATCACAAACGTAAACGTAATTGCAACCGGAAATATAACAGCCGATTTCGCAGTGAGTTGCCCGTCGGGACATGACCTGATCGCACACCTTAGCCTTACCACCGGAGTTTTCCCCACGATGGTCACGCATTTGTATCCGTCTATTCTGAATCAATCCTGCAATGCAGTTGCGGGTTCTGTTACATTGATCCTTGACCCGCTTGTAAATTATGTTGGCGTTTGTAATCCGAATTTTACACCAACAGTAAACGGCGATACACTGACGTGGACATTCGCCAATTCAATTGCATACCTGAACTGGTATCAATGGTACACCAGCTTCGGCTGTATTGAGATCATCGGCGATCCTTCATTGCAGGTTGGCGACAGCGTTTGTTTTACTATGATAGTTGACCCGATCGCTGGTGATGTGAATCCGTCAAACAATACACTAACATTCTGCAGGCCGGCCTTAGTTTCATTTGATCCGAATGCAAAATACGTATCACCTGAAGGAACAGGCACAGAAGGATTCGTTGGACAAAACACAACATTCGAATACACACTTCAATTTCAGAATACAGGAACAACTGCAGCAAGAAATATTTTCCTGCTCGATACGCTCGATTCCGATCTTGATTTTTCCACTCTTGTTGTAACAGGAAGCAGTCACTATATGCAGCCATCCCTTTTACCGGGAAATGTATTGAAGATTAACTTCCCTGACATCTGGCTTATCGACAGCACTGCTGATGAGCCGAACAGTCACGGCTGGGCTACAATCCGTATCTCTGCAAAGTCAAATCTTCCGAATTTAACAGAGATCACAAATACAGTTGGAATTTATTTCGATTTCAATGCGCCTGTGATGACAAACACGACGTTGAATACTATTTTGGATCCGGCATCTGTAAATGAGATCAACGCGAATGACGCAGCTGTGTTCCCTAATCCTGCTTCATCAACAGTTCAAATTGTATTGAGCAAAGAGTCGGATGCGATTTATACACTTACTGATCTTGCAGGAAAAGTTGTCTTTACCGGAAAAATGCAAGGACGTTCAGCAACGATTAGTGTAAATGAATTGCCGCAAGGTGTGTATCTTCTTAATGTTGCAACGACAGAAGGAAATTCTGTACATAAAGTAATGGTGCAGCATTAATACTTTTTTTCTTGATTGACCCCCGCAGCGTGATTGCTGCGGGGGTTTTTTTTGTACACACTAAACAAGGCAACGCTTTTATTTGTTTGGTCCTGTTATCTTTGCGGCGACCCTTGAAACCCCAAAATCTAAAATACCTTATGAAGAATCTATTTTCGCTTATAGCAGGGCTATTCCTGCTTACAACTCTTTACGCACAAAAAGCAGATGTTAAATGGGGTCCCGGCCTTGAATCTGAAACCAGCGTTATTCGTTTTCTTGCAGAACAGAATGGTAAATATTTTACGCTTTCAGGCCGGAAAGACAATTTATATCTTGAGCGTTATAACAGCTTAACCTTTAAGCAGGAATTTTCAAAAATGATGGAAGTGCCAAAATTAAATGGCAAAGAGCAAGAGATCGAGGCTGTGATTTTTCTCCAGAATAAGTTTTTTCTTTTTACATCACAGTATAGCAATAAGCTCAACTCCTATAAGATCAATGCGTATTCTTTTAGTTCAGAAGGGATATTAGACAAAGAAATGCACGAGCTGCTTTCGATAGAAGCAAATTCAAGTGATGAAAGCGGAACTGTTTCTTTTCTTATTTCTGAAGATAGCACACGCATCCTGATGGCGCATTACGCTTATTTCAGGAAGACAGATACAGAAGTTATTTCAATGACCGTTTTGGATGAAAAGCTTACACAAGTAACGAAGGCAAAAGTAGAATTTCCTGCAGAGGAAGATGGCTTTTATACCCGCATTTCAAATTATGCATTGAACAACCTGGGAGAAATTTTCCTCCTGCGAATGGAAGTAACAGCGGCAGTGAAAAAAACTCCTGCAAAAACAGTGTATACTATTCTTTCCTTTGATCCTTCCGGGGAACGTAATCGCGACTTTCCTATTGACCTGGAAGGAAAACGAATTGATAAGCTTTCATTTGGTTTTGACGTAAATCAGAATTTGCTCGTATCGGGGTTTTATGAAGGAGTAGCAAAAACCGGCTTTTTCAGCTATGGCGGACTTTCAGGAACCTTCTTTATGAGCATTGATAAAAAGACGGGCGAAGAAAAAGCAAAATCATTCCAGGACTTCGGTAAGGAATTGTTTGATACCTATTTCACACCAAAACAACGTGAAAAAGGAACAGCGATGATGCTGCCGAATGATTTTGTGCCAAGACAGATTGTTCAGAAAGCGGATGGTGGTGTAGTAAGTGTCTACGAACAATATTCTTACTCTTATTCGCAGGGACAAAGCGGATCGGTTGAAGTAACTTATTATGGTGATCTGCTCGTAACAAATATTAATCCTGACGGAACAATTAAATGGGTAAAGCTTATTCCTAAACGACAGATTTTTATTAAGCGTAAGCCTGCATTAGGAATTGGTGTTCCCGGCGCATCGGTCAGCGTATTGATCAGCTTAAAATCAGATCAAACTATTTATTACTCTTACCTGATGGCAGTAACAGGAGATAAAATTGTTTTTGTTTTTAATGATGAACCCGAGAATCAAGAGATCAAACCTGCACATGAAACAGCAGTAATGAAACGAATAAAAGGAACCATCCCCATGATCGTTTCACTTACTGAGGGTGGCGAAATGTTGAAAAAATCTTTATTCGCTGCAACAGATTTTGATATCATCATCCGTCCGCGCATTGCTTTTCAATCTTCGGATACACGAATTTTAATTTACGGCTCGAAGGGTGACCTGGATAAATTCGGTGTATTGACGATCGAATAATTCTATTTACGCAGCTATAAAAAACGCACCGCCAGGTTTAATTTCCTGGCGGTCTTTTTTATGCTCTTCCTTGTACAGGCCTTTTCCCAATTTAGCGGAATGTATCTTTTTTCGCATCCATTACA
>JBKJMR010000335.1:0-2988 GCA_046596275.1 Bacteroidia bacterium
TGAAAAAGCAAATGATCAGCTTCGCGAAAAATATAAAGGTCAGGATCCTTGTGCATCAGCTGTTGAACGCAAACAAGTTCGTACAAATTTTGAGAACGGAATGAAAGCAACGTTAACAGCTGAACAATTTCAAAAGTGGGAAGCAAAGAAAAAGCAGCACATGGAAGAGCGAAAAAACAAAAAAGAGTCGCATCAGAATAAAGGCAAATAAATTTCCGGTAAAAATAAAACTTCCCGAAGTGCTGAAAAGTCGCTTCGGGAAGTTTATTTTTGGTAATGGTGCAAAAAATAGTTGGTGTTTTTCTCCAATATAATTTTTAATATGCACTCGTACAACCGAAGAGGAAGTGAGCTCTGCTGGAGAGCAACTCACAAGTAATAGGATGTATCAACTTAGGATGAGTCCCTGATTAATTTCAGGGACTTTTTCATTTCCATCCTTTGTTGTTTATGACTAAAAAAACTCATTTGTTTTTAAAGTGCAGATACCAACGGATGAAGTTTTTCCGGTGCTCAGGTGATAAGCCACGGTGCACATTTAAATGGCCTTTTAAATGGCCAAAGAAAGATTCTAATCCATTTGTCGATTTCGGTATCCGTGGGTTTTCCAGGTAATAAAACATGTTTGGCAGGGCCTGCTTAATCATTACAAAAGCACGACGCACAGATTTATGTTTAAACCATTGTCTCCCCGTATTTGTGTTTATACTTTTCTCATTGACAAAGAATCTATACTGATCGTGCCATTTTATCACACTCATTATCCAATGCTGTTTCTTTTCTTCAGTATCGATTGTGTGAAGCTTTGAGACGATTCGACGCAGTTCTATTCCGGGCAGCGTCTTGGGATTCATTCTCAGCCAGATCATTCCCATGCGCTGTATATGCACCAGGCAACGTTGTAAGGCAACGTGCTTGCATACTTTGCGGATTGCTTTTAATTGTGCGCGGTGTCCGTCACAGGTGATGCTTTCAATTTGAACCCCAAGCTTCAAAAGATTTTCCAGATCCTCCTTAATCTCTTCATACCATTCGCCATTGGTCAATCGGTAAAGCTGAGTGAATTTTATGCTGTTGTCCCTATACAAAACAAGGCAAAGTTCATTTCCAAAGTAAGTCCCATCGATTAAAAGATTCACCCGCTCGGAAGGATAAATTTTAAGCGTGGGCGGCTGCAGAAGATAATCGTGGAAAAAAGTTTTCAAGCTTCTTTGCGAGTATCCACTTTCTCCATTAAGCTGAGCAATCGTACGCCGTTCAATAACCCACTTCTTAAACCAAACGAAACGATTGTTTTTTGTTACACCTGGATTTTTCCAAATGAATAAAAGACCGCACGATTTACACTTGAATCGTTGCTTTCCGTTTTGAATTCCCCATTTTATGTTGTTAAAGCTTCCACAGCCCCAACAACTCTTTTTTTGCTATTTCCCATGTACAAAAAAAGGGAATTGAAACGACTTTCAATTCCCTTTGCTCAAATCCTTGCTGGCATTGACTTATACCAGTTTTTACCAACTATTTTTTGCTATTAAACCTTATTTTTTATGCTTCACAAGGCGTCATGATATCCATGAAGGTGAGATACCAGCTTCCTTTGATCAATGAAAAATAAAAACGATAATTTTCTGTATTGATAACCGTACGTGTAATCGTCTTCGCTGATTCTTCAATCTCCCTGTCTTTTTCCGCATCTAATCCTGCATACTTCCATATTTTTTGTTCTGCAAACGTATTCTGCAATGAAGTAAAACAACCCCTTTTATTATAAACCTTATCATCATCACAAACTAAAACAGGCAATGCTGCTTCCTTCGGCACACGCAACATTGCATCACGCTGAAAAGGAATAAGGTTTTTTCCATCAGGCATTTTAAATTCAAGAATATGATTTATCCGTGTAAAATTTGGAACTGCGCCGGCAGAATGAATGATCCACAAACCATATTCGGGATGGATGACGATATCAAATATCGTATCGTTTCCGGTTGTTGCAGCGTGCGCAAAAGCGGAATAAAACCAATTGAAATGTTTGATGTCGGAAGGTGGTGGAAGATCTTCTTGCAATGCTTTTTTTATCGCTTCCTTTTCAGAGAGCGAATCATCGTGCTTAGATTTATCTGCTGAAGACTCGCCGCATCCCGTAATAAAAATAATGCCGAAGGTTATAAGAATTGAAATTGCACGCATAAAAGGGTTGATTAAGAATAGTTCGATTAACAGTAAGGCTATGCAAGATAATCACCAAGATAGCCAAATGTAAAACACCTATGTAAATCATTGGTTTGATGACAATTACCGTGATTGATTGATGATTCAAACCAATCTCTTAGACAATGCTCATCTTTGGCATTAATATTGTCTTAGTTATAATAAGAAATACTAATTACTATGAAAAAGTCACTTTTTCTTATCGCCGTCGGAATCCTGTGTATCATTACAGTGAAAGCGCAAACTGCACCAAAAGGCAAACCTTCTGCTGTGCCATCCGCAACTTCTCAACCAACATCACCACGAAACAATGGTGGACAAGCTCCGGCACAAACTCCCGCTACACGTCCTGCTCAAACACCAAATCAAACACCTTCAACTGCACCGCGCCGTCCAACACTTGTAAAAGTAAATGTTCGCACCAAAACTGCAGTGAAAGCTGCACCACAAGTTGCTAAAGACTCGCAAAAAGTTCAACCGAAATAATATTGATTTTTCACATCCTCATCCCTCCCGGCACTCAGCGGGAGGGATTTTTTATTTCAACAAACGCTGAAATAACATTCCTCCCTGTGCTGCAATCGATTTCATTTTTAAGAATGGTAGTTTGAGCAATACACCATTTCTCAAATTCTTTTTGAATGCAACTTCATTGTGAACCCAACGCAGAGCAAAATCATAATATCTACGCGAATAGGGTCTTTCTAAATCAATATCGCGGTCAGTAGAAATTATGATTTTGCTCTGCGTTGGGTTCACAATGAAGTTGCATTCAAA
>JBKJMR010000040.1:0-5352 GCA_046596275.1 Bacteroidia bacterium
AGCTGATCCGTATGTGAAGCTTTACCTTGTGTGTATCCGGCGCATTTTTTAAGAGCGCATTAAGACTGTCAATTTGTTTTTGTTTCTGCGCAGATAACCCTGTCGGCAAAGCAAACAACAAAAGGAAAAAAGGAAAAATAAAACAATTGAAGGGGCGATTCACCCGAGAAAGATACGAATTGGAAGGAGGCTAACAAATATGGGGGAACGAATTACGAATGAAGGCGAATATACGAATCGCTGTAGGCTAACTTTGCGCGCAGCTTCGCATTAAAAAATGGCGTTGCTGAGAAGCTTAAATTGATGCGCGAACAAAATCCGTAATCTATCTCATCATTACATTCGTATATTCGTTTTGATTCGTAATTCGTTCCCCATATGACATTCGTATATTCGTTTTGATTCTCCCGATAGCTATCGGGATCGTTCCCCAAGGATCTTCCCTCAAATCAAACCAGCCCTCTTCAACTTCTCAATATCCTCCGGCGCATCAATAGAAATTGCTTCCGACTCCGTAAACGCAGTGCGGATCTTATAACCATTCTCCAGCCAGCGCAATTGTTCAAGCGATTCAACAAGCTCTAATTTCCCTTGCGGAAGTGCAGTTAATTTTTCAAGCACGTCCGTACGATAACCGTAAATGCCAATATGTTTATAAAATAAATTTTTCCGCAGCCAGTCTTTTTTATCTGCACCGCGAACAAATGGAATAGGCGAGCGGCTGAAATACATTCCGTTTCCGAGAATGTCCAGCACCACCTTCATCGTATTCGGATTATCAAGATCAGCAGCATCAGCTAATTTTTTTACCAGCGTGCCGATCTCCACTTCGGGATTTTCAAATAATGCGGCCAGTAAATTTATTTGCTCAGGAAGAATAAACGGCTCATCGCCCTGAATGTTGATCACCGCATTAAATTCACCCGCAACTTTTTTCACCGCCTCCGCACAACGATCCGTTCCGCTTTGGTGCTTATCAGAAGTCATCACCACATTTCCACCATGCTTCTTAATTTCATCCGCAATCCGCGCATCATCCGTCGCCACAACTACATCAGAAAGTTTCGTTGCCTTTTTCGCTTGCTCATAAACCCGGCGGATCATTGTTTTTCCACCAATATCAACAAGAGGTTTTCCGGGAAACCGTGTAGAAGCGAATCGAGCGGGAATAATACCAAGAATTTTCATCGGATCGAAGGTCGGGAAAAAGTTTCTAGTTAAAAAAGTTTCTGGTTTCTGGTTTAAAAAGTTTCTGGTTTCTGGTTTAAAAAGTTTCTTGTTTGCAGTTTAAAATGTTTGTTGTTTACAGATGACACTTTGTGTAGTAAATTTCCACCAACAAACAACAAACAACAAACGACAAGCAACAAACCAGAAACTAGAAACTAGAAACTAGAAACTTTTCTTAAAAAGTCCATAAACAGCCACAACACACCAAATCGCCTCCAGCACCACAAACGGAATTGCTCCAATCAGGATCGCACCATAACACGCAAGTCCCGCGCCGATAAGGTTGAGCAGATTGTACAATTTATCCTGCGATTTTGTTTTTCCGATCGTCAGCAAAATAAACGCAAGAAGAATTAAGCTTACTCCTGCAGAATTAATAATGTTTGGTAAATCCATTTTGAATAGGAATAAATATCAACCACTTTCAGATTGAGCAGTGGCATTATAGTAAGAACAGAAATAATTTTATCAAACCCTAAATTCTGTCAGTGATAAAATAAACTCTACCCGGTTTTGGGGCAAGTTAACGGCTTTAGCCCAACATACAGGAATCGCAATCGCACCACAATCTTCCAACAAAAAAAATTTATTCAACAATCATTCGTTGTGTCAGCACACTTCCATCTTCCAGCAAAACACGAATAAAATAAATTCCCGCTTCCACATCAAGAGCAAAATCCGCAGTGACAATTCCGTTCGTATTAAAATTCTGTGCGTAAACTTTTTGTCCGTTCACATTGTAAATTTCCATTACGCTGCTCAATCCTTTTTGATCAAACTGAACAGTGAAATTTCCATTATTCGGATTCGGATAAAGATTAACAGCATTCGCCTGTAACAATTCACGCACATTAACATCAATCATTGAATACGTTGACGAGAAAGCCGAACATCCATTTGTATCCGTGATCACAATATAATAATTACCGTTTTGTGCCGGAGTATACGTTTGACTTGTTGCACCCGTAATGATTGCGCTGTTGAAATACCATTGATAAGAGGAAGCTGTAGTTGAGGTAAGCACTGCAACATTTCTTGAAATCACAGGAACGGATGGCGAAGGGAAAATGGTAACTGAAACAGTATCAGAGCTTGCACAACCATTCGCGTCTGTTCCGTATACAATGTACGTAGTGCTCGAAGTTGGTCCGGCTGTCGGACAAGCAATAGTTGTGTCGCTCAATCCGAATGCAGGCGACCAGGCGTAATTTGTTCCGCCGCTCGCGCAAAGAGAGACAGTTGTACTTTGACAAAACCCTGTGTCAACGCCCGCGCTGATAATCGGGTTCGGATTAATGCTGACAGAGATATTGCTGATGCCCGAACATCCTGCTGCATTCGTAATGATTACAGAATATGTTGCTGCAGAATCCACTGTAATGCTTGCTGTGGTATCAGAAGTATTCCAGAGATACGTTACAGTAAAATTGGTTGTATCAATTGCAGTAAGCGTAACGGAATCACCAATGCAGAAGGATGTTGGTCCGCTCGTTATGATCTGTGGTCCCGGCAAAGGAAATACAGTTACAACAGTTGTATCAAGATCAACGCAGCCATATTGATTTCTTACATGAAGCACATACGTCGTTGTCACAGATGGAGTAGCAACCGGGTTTACAATATTGGATTGATTTAATCCTGCTGCCGGCGTCCACCAGATGCTGTCAATAGTTCCGTACGAACCTGTTCCCAATAAATTCGCGCTTGCGCCGAGACAAAGAGAAGTATCAGCAGACGCAGTGGCAACAAGCTGGCAATATTTCACCACAGTAAAATCTTCATTGGTGCCGGCCCCTTTCGACATCCCGCCCACATAAACTTCAGACGTTGGTCCGATAGCAATGGCATACGATTGATCAGAATTATTTGCTGTTCCGTTGTAGCGCACGATCCATGCAGTATCGCCGTTCGCTTCGTATTTGATTGTCAGGTAATCATTGTTGGCTGAAGTTTTATAGCTGTAGCCGGTTACAAAAACCCTGTTCGAGCTATCAGCAACAATCGAAACACCTTCATCATAATTCACAGCGCCACCATCAAATCTTCTTGTCCAGATAACCACACCATTCGGATCATAAAGAATAGTCGCCATATCCTCTGCAGTAGCACCTGTTCCCAGTGAGCGCCCTGTCACAGCAATATTTCCTGCAGGTGTTAGTGTAAGCGCATTCGCAGCATCATAATCATTTCCCGGACCATCATAAATGCTCACCCATTGCTGCACACCAACAGCATTTATTTTCAACGTCGCATAGCTATAATTCGTTGTGCCCACAAGATCACGTGCATAACCTGCAACAAAAACTTCTCCTGTTGCATTTACAACAATATCATTCCCCGCATCAAATTTACTTCCCGGACCATTGTAACGGCTTACCCATTGCATTACACCATTGTTATTATATTTAATAGTCGCAATGTCATGATCCAGCGCAGTGCTTGCGTAGCTTGTACCTGTAACATAAACATTTCCTGTTGAATCAAGATTGATTGCGTAGGCGCATTCTGTATTCGTTGAATTATTTGTGTTGCTATAAGTTGTTGCCCATTGCTGCACACCGGCACTGTTATATTTAATTGTAATATAATTCAGGAAGCTTGTCGTTGTAACTGTTCCGCCTGTTACATAAACATTACCTGATGTATCAACAGCAATATCATAACCTTCATCAAATCCGTTAGCCGTTCCGTTAAAACGTGAAGCCCATTGCTGAACGCCCGAAGCATCATACTTAATCGTTACCACATCATAATTTGCCGACAAACCGGCGCTGTAGCCAGTTACATAAACATTACCTGCGCTGTCAGTTACAATTGCTCTTGCTTCATCATACCCATTTCCTGTTCCATCGTATGAGCTTACCCATTGCTGATTTCCGTTGGCATCAAGCTTAAGGGTGACAATGTCAAAATTAGTTCCGTTCCAACCTGTTCCAACCACGAAGCTGTTTCCCGACGGATCAACCACCATCGATTTAGCACGGTCGATATTATTTCCGGCAGAAGTGTATCGGCCAACCCATTGCACATTGATCTGTGCACCAGCAGAGCAGCAAATAAAAATTCCGGCAATAATGCCAGCTAGTAAATTTCGGGTCATGAGGGTTTGTGGTTTACTTTCAAAGATAAAAGAATTTCGGAAGGAAAATTTTCACGCTTCAAATGACAATTGAAAATAATAGTGCGATTCACCAGTAGATTCACGATATTGCAGGTATGCGACGCTCCTTTTTTCCCGTATTCCTTGCGATCGTTGTTCTTATTACAGCAGGCGGATTTGTCTTTTGGATTTTAACCGGCAAAGAACGCCAGCTTCATAAAGTTGAAATTCCGGAAGCGTATCTTGAAGCAACCGATACCTCACGGTTCAGCGTTACGCCTATCACCTTAAAACGCATTTTTCCCGATGACAGCCTGCTGATTTTTTTTCCAAAGCAAAAAATTCGTTCACAGGTTTATTTATATGATCAGGCCAATTATCAGCGACTTTTATTCGGCGATCATCATGGCGTTCCGCTTTTTCTGCCGGATATGGAAGGAATGAAAGCGCTTTTCGGCCGGCCCGTCATTAATCTGTCAGGAGTTCCGCAGGGCAATTATTATGTGCATGTCACGGCATGCAGTTACGGTGGTTTCCTGCAGCTGATTGTCAGTGATTCATTGCATTAGCAGGTTTTCCTGAACGCTTTATACTGCTGAATTGGTACTTTGGCCAATTGTTGTATCTTAGACACGGCAGAAAACACCCAAAACAACCCTGCTAAAATTCCATGATTAGAAGGATTACTTTACTTTGTGTGGCTTTGCTATGTTCATTTATCGCAAATGCAACGCACATTGTTGGCGGTTCGCTGACTTACGAGCATATTGGTGGCGCTTCCTACCGTGTTACGCTTAAAATTTATCGAGATTGTCGTCCCGGCAATGCAGGGTTCCCAGGTAGCGTTACTGTCGAAGTGCGTGACCAGAATGGATTCGGATTTACGCCGAACAAAAATTTCACAATGCCTTTTACTACTGCAGTTCCGGTAAATCCATACGTGGATACCTGTGCTGTAAATCCCGGTCTCTGTCTCGAAGAAGCTACCTATACTCGAGTTGTAAATATTTTCCCTCCACTCA
>JBKJMR010000009.1:0-4520 GCA_046596275.1 Bacteroidia bacterium
CCACTTCACCGGCAGCAATCTGGTTGGCAACTGAATCGGGAAGAAGCTTGATGATATCGGGCATTTTTTGGCAAATGAAATTTCAACTGTAAAGGTACATTCAATTACGAATTACGGATTACTGAATTGCCAATTAATTCAAACCGGCTAAAATCTTAAAAGAGCGGTGTAAAGGAATTATCTGCCTTTAATCCTGCTTGTTAACTCCCTTAATTCCAGTGACAAATCCGCCATGGATGCTGAAAAAGTGAACGTTTGAAAATAAGGGCAAGGAATAATCGCCGATGCTTTTTGCCGAGTCAAACGCGAGAATTGACTGCATTAAAAATTTTCTGCGAATGAATTTATAATTGAACGCAATGGCTGCTATTTCCATTAATCCGTTAAAGAAAAGATGGAAAAGCAAAACAGGTATGCGCTTTTTCGGCTTTGATATTTCGGCGATAATAAACCTGCCCCCTGGTTTAAGTATCCTTTTTATTTCCAGCATGAGCAATTCCTGCTCTCCGGCTTTCAATGTTTTGATCCCGAATGTGCATGTTACGGCATCGACGCTGGAACGTGCAAGAGAAAGTTGAAGTGAATTTTCATTCAGGTAAAAAACATTGGGATCAACATTGTTTTTATTTGCAAGGCTGATCATGTTGGCGGAGAAATCGACTGCGTAAATTTCTTTGCATTTAAGCTTTTCCATGAGGAAAGAACTGTTTTTTCCGTCGCCGCACATGAGATCGCAGACAATTGATCCTTGCGGGATGCCTGAATGCTCAATTAATCTTCTCGTAATTTTTTTCCTCAGCCCTAATGTAAACCGGTCGGCTTTATTATATTTTTCGGCAAAGGAGTTGAAAAAATCCAGCTGATCTTCGTGGTTGGAAATTCTCATTCTAATTTCCTTCAGCTTTCGTTTTTATCTTTTCCAATACGTGCTGATGCATCTTATTTAACAAATACGTTTCCCATTGTTGCCAGTAAGCATGCGGACCAAGGCTGTTGCGAAACTGTGAAGCTGCAATTACCTTAACATTTCCATTGCCGAGCGGAACGATGCGAAAGGAACCATAATCGACAAGGATCTTTCCACGGATATGTTCGGGCTCAACGGTGCTGTAAAGCGATGTTTCTTTCATGCTCACAGGTGCATCATGAAATGAAAAGCGCATCAGCTCGCCGGGAACCAGGCTATCGATATTGGCTACTATATTTCCATTGCTGTATTCGCAGAACAAGGAATTGCAGCCGTTTATATTTTTCACTTCCATCGACACGGGATACGAAACTCCACGGCTAAGGAAAAAATTATCTGCATCTCCGAATTCAAAATGATTGACAAGCTGGTTCCAGATTTTTTCTTTGTCGGCATGAATAATCATTTCAGTTTGTACGCTTGAAATTTCAAACTCAGTATTTTTTGCATCGTAGATAAGTGTGCAGCTGTTTAATAGAAAAACAAACACAATGGCAGCGTATTTTGACCAGAGCTTTTGCTGGATCGTCCAACCGAAAAGTATCCCCAGCAGCATTGCACCGATAACAATAGGAGCTGCCATTAGCAAACAAATGAACCCTTCTTTTCCAATAACAAGAAATAAAACCAGCAATACGCCTGCTGGAATAAACAGCATGAACAGAAATTCTTTGAACCGGTGCTCACGATCGAGTGATTTTAATAAACTTACACAAAATCCAAGTGAAAACGGAATTGTTACAAATAGAAATGCGCCGTATTTGCCCGACAAAGCAAAAAGCGGAGCGATGCCGAGCAGCACGCCAATAAGTGCCCAGATGACTAACCTGGTTTGAATGCGCTTTTTCTTTTGGTCAATTGATTTCTCGTCAGTGCTTTGCATAGTGGGGCTTTGTTTAGCGAAGATAGGGTTATTGAAGAAGCACTTGTCCGTACAAACACTACAATCTCTCAATAACAACTACCATTCCTTCAAAGCAAAAATCTTCTGAATCATTAACATCTATATTGTTGAAAAGTCTGCATTTGCCTTTGAAACGGTACAGGCTTTGTCAATACTTTTAAATCATCCGTTAGTACCCAATTCATTTTAGCTGTTATGAGAAAGTTGTCCTGGAAAATTATCCTGCTGTGTTTTCTTTTTCCTGTTCCGTTGCTGTTGGAAAGTCCCAAGGCGAATGGTTATGATACTGCATATGATATAACTACCAATTCGGTTGAAGGCTATGATCTTGATCCGGCTTTTCTTTCGGATGACAAAAACAAGTGGGTTGATTCTATCATGAAAAAGCTGACTCCTGATGAACGGATCGGTCAGCTGTTTATGGTTGCTGCTTTTTCAAATAAAGATGCAAAGCATGTTACCGAGATCACGAATCTTATCAAGCTGAATAAAATTGGCGGACTGATATTTATGCAGGGCGGACCTGTGCGGCAGGCATCATTAACAAATAAATACCAGAAGCTTTCGAAAGTTCCGCTGATGATCGCAATGGATGCGGAATTCGGATTGGCGATGCGCCTCGACAGCACTGTTTTATTTCCGCGACAGATGACAATGGGTGCTTTACAAAATGATTCGCTGATCTATCAATTAGGAAAAGATATGGCGATGCAATGCAAACGTCTCGGCGTGCATGTTTCATTTTCTCCTGTGGCGGATGTAAATAATAATCCTGCAAATCCTGTTATCGGCACGCGTTCTTTCGGAGAGAATAAATATCTCGTTGCGGATAAAGCATCGATGTATATGAAAGGTTTACAGGATAATAACGTGCTCGCATGCGGAAAACATTTTCCCGGTCATGGCGATACGGATGTTGATTCGCACAAAGCATTGCCAACGATAACGTATTCAGCAGCGCGACTTGATTCGCTCGAGCTTTATCCGTTCAAACAATTGATTCGCCAGGGATTGGGCAGCATGATGGTTGCGCATTTGTATATTCCTGCTTATGATACAACAGCCAACCAGGCAACTACACTTTCTAAAAATGTGGTAACGGAACTTTTGAAAAATCAGCTTGGCTTTAAAGGGCTGATCTTTACAGATGCGCTGAACATGAAAGGCGTGAGCAAATTTCATGGCGAGGGAGAAGTGGATGTAAAAGCATTGCTCGCAGGAAATGATGTTTTGCTTTTTTCTGGCGATGTGCCGAAAGCGATTGCGATGATCAAAGCATCCATTGCTAAGGGAGAATTGACGCAGGACGAAATTGATTTGCGCTGTAGGAAAATATTGATGGCGAAACAATGGTGCGGACTTGATAAAAAGAAATTGGTGAAGATGAGCGGAATCCACAAAGATCTGAACGCATTCAGCTCAACACTTCTCTGCAGGAACATTGCTGAAAATGCAATAACACTTTTGAAAAATCAAAACAATTTAATTCCGTTTACACATCTTGATACGTTGAAAATTGCATCTGTTGCTATTGGTGAATCTACTGGAGATTTCCAGGAGCGATTGAATATGTATGCACCGATGCAGCTTTTTAAAATAAAGCGGGATGCTAAAAATGCAGAGCGTGATACCTTGCTTAAAAAACTTTCGAAGTATAATCTTGTTGTTTTAAGTCTGCATAAAATTTCGCAACGACCTGCAAATAATTTCGGCATTGATGATCTTGATCTGAAAATGATTGACACATTGCAAAAAATGGGAAAAAAAATAGTGCTGAATGTTTTTGGTCCGCCGTATTCTTTGAATTCATTGAAAGGTGCAGAAAAATGTGATGCAGTTTTGATGTCTTATGAAGAGCAGGATTACCTCGAAGATTTATCCGCGCAGATTTTATTCGGTGGTGTTTCTGCATCGGGTAAACTTCCTGTTTCTACCAATTATTGGAAAGCGGGAACAGGAATTGCAACGCCGGCTCCAACGCGTTTTAAATACACGATGCCGGAAGAAATTGGTTTTAGCAGGGAAGTGCTTGCGAAAATTGATTCTATTGCTAAAGATGGAATAAAACAAAAAGCATATCCCGGCTGCCAGGTTTTTATTGCGCAGCATGGAAAAGTGATTTATCAAAAGTCGTACGGCTATTTCACTTATACGCCAACCCATGCGGTGAACAATAATGACCTGTATGATATTGCTTCAATTACGAAGATCGTTGCTTCTGTTCCTTCGGTGATGAAGATGAAAGATGAAAAGCAAATTAATCTTGATGAAAAGCTTTCCACTTATCTTCCTGAATTAACCGGAACAAACAAACAAGACATTATCATTCGCGAAATGATGGCGCACCAGGCAGGTTTGCAGGCGTGGATTCCGTTTTACCTGCATACGATGAATAAAGATGGTACACGCAAGCAAAATTATTATCGCAAAACCTTCAGCGATTCTTTCCCGATGTATGTGGCGCCGTCCTTATTTCTCGCAAAAGGTTATACCGATTCTATTTACAAATCGATCAATGAAAGTTCACTGGGCACACCGCATAAATTTCTTTACAGTGATCTCGGTTATTATTATCTGAAGAAGATCATTGAAAAGAAATCGGATACGTTGCTGAGTGGTTATGTGTATGAAAATTTTTATGCGCCGCTT
>JBKJMR010000182.1:0-2669 GCA_046596275.1 Bacteroidia bacterium
CCAAAAAGTAAGCAATAAGGGCCCCACGAAAACCAACCGCAAATTTCACACGCACGAAAGGCTTGCGCACTACTTGCTGTGAAATTTACGGTTCGCACTTTTCGTGGACGTCGGCGCGCTTTTGGAATGGGAGATTTTCTTGAGTTCTATTTCTGAAAATTTCACTCTTGTCAGACCGAGTTTCGCATTCACCAAAACCAGTTGAAATTTTCCAATTTGAAATTTCCTCATTCGTAATTCACATTTCAATCTTCATAAGTATGGAAAGGAATTGTCCGGCACGGAATAGAGGCGTTTACTTTTGCGGACTGAACTCCTACTATGAAATTTAAGCGGATTATTTTTCCTGCTCTTTTGTTATTCTCTTCCGCTCTTTTTGCTCAGAGCAAAATTGCCAAAGAACATTTTGCTTCGGGCAAAGAACTTTTTGCTGAACACCGTTATTCAGAAAGTATTGCACGATTCAGCACCGCTATTTCTTTTTTTCCTTCTTACGATGAAGCATTTTTATTTCGTGGAATGGCTTTTTCTGCGTTGAATGATCTGCCTGCTGCAATTTCGGATTTTGATCAAACCATTTCACTTACACCGCATCAGTCCGGCGCATATATGAATCGTGGATTGGCACAGCTTCGGCTTGGAAAAGATAGTCTTGCGTGTTTGGATTTCACCCGCGCGTTGCAAATTCTGCCGACGTACAGCTTGTTTAATTTTCGCGGAATTTCATTGCTGAACATGGGAAGATATTCAGAAGCGATTCCTGATTTCAACCAGGCGATTAATCTGGATCATTACAAAGATTCTGCTTATTATCATCTTGGCCTTGCAGAATTCAAGCTGAAAAATTATTCACATGCGCAGCCGAATTTTACGCAAGCGCTTTCGTTGAATCCGAAAAACGACCAGGCTTTTTATCATCGCGCACTAAACTTTTTATTTCTCGGCGATACCAGCTCCGCATTGATAGATCTTTCAAATGCTATCAGGATTAATCCTGCTAATTCTGCTGCCACACTTTCCCGCGCTAACTTATATACGCAGCTCGGAAAGTACACGCAGGCTTTCAGCGATTTTAATTCGTGCACCGAAGAAAATACATGCACCGCTTATATCAATCGCGGCTCACTTTATTATCGTCTGGGCGATTTCAAAAATGCAATTACTGATTTCACCATTGCCATTCAGCTAGCTCCCGACAGCACAAGAACGTATATCAATCGCGGGCATGCATTTCTTGCAACGGAACAGTATCACCACGCATGGAGCGATTATCAAAAAGCAATTTCTCTTTCGCCGAATAGTCCCGGTGCTTATTTCTGTAAATCCATTGTAGAATATCGCCTCAACCAATTTGATCTTGCCCTCAGCGATTTGAACAAAGCTATTTTGTTAGATGCGAAATTCAGTGAAGCATACAAATTCCGAGGAAGCATTTTTTACCAGCTCGGCGATTTTGAAAATGCGGTTGTTGATATTTCTTCTGCAATTGAGCTTGCTCCGTGTGCACAATCGTATTGCGACAGGGGAAATTGTTATGCTGAAATGGGATTGTACGAAGAAGCATTGGCTGATTTTAATAAAGCAATTGAGCTCGATGGTTCGATGGCGGAAGCGTTGGATGGGAAGGCGATGATTTTGGCGGAGAATCAGTGAGGTAAAAGTTGGTGGTGTTGTTTCTCGTTTGTTGTTTGTTGGTTATGGTTTGTTGGTTAAAATCGTACATCTCCTTGAATGTGGTGGGAATTTCTTTTTATTAACGGTATTATTGCAAGCCAATTATAACCCTATGAAAAAAAGTTTCCTCCTTTTTCTTTTACTTGTTTTGCCATTTTTCGGATCGGCGCAAAATAAGAAAGCTAAAAAAGCATTTGTTGAAGGTTATTTGTTTTATACGCATGCACGTTATGATGAAGGCATTACCAGCTTTTCGCGTGCTATAAAACTTTACCCGAAATACAGCGATGCTTATTTATACTTAGGAAATATTTACCTGGTCAAAAAAGATTATGCTGCTGCGAAGAGCAATTTTTCGAAAACGATAGAATATAATCCCAAAAACCATTTCGCCTATTATAATCGTGGTATTGCTGAACATGCGTTAGGTGATACACTTGCCGCAATGGCAGATTATAATAAAGCGATTGAGATCAGCCCGTCATTCGGAAATGCTTATAATAATCGCGGGGTCATTTTTCTTGAACAGCATAATTACCAGCAGGCATTTGTAAACTTCAGAAAAGCGGGTGACCTCGAACCCGGAAACGATACGATCTTTCTGAACTTAGGCCGGGCAGAATATTTTTTGGGACAATACGAAAATGCGCTGAAGGATATTCATACAGCCTCCAGGTTAAATCCCAATGCTTACGAACATTTTCTTTTCAAGGCATTAATTGAAGAAGAATTATTTGATACGGCCAACGCTTTAGTTGATTACGGAAAAGCTATTGCGCTTAACGATACTTGTCTCCGGTGCCATTCGCATCGTTTTACTATTTATTATGGCCAAAACAATTACAAGGATGCGCTAAAAGATATTGACGTTTGCATAAAGCTAAAACCTCATTACCGGTATTATAATGACCGGGGATATATCCATTTTTTAAATGGTAATTACGATGCTGCATTAACCGATTATAATAAATCGATCCAGCTTGAACCGGATTCAT
>JBKJMR010000198.1:0-3729 GCA_046596275.1 Bacteroidia bacterium
CTTGCACTTTGTATGCGGTATACCAATGTTGTCAACTCGGTATTCTTTGCGTTAAGTAATCCTACAATATACTTTCCTTTATCATAATTTTCATTTACCAGTTTGAAATATTCTTCAAGATTGTCAGGATGATAAAGATAATTTTCAATACTGTAAAAATTCAATATTTTAAGACCAGAATAAGTTTCGGTAAGGAGCACTCTTTCGTCATCGAGTAAATAATCTCTATCTATAATGCCGCTATATTGGCCTGATTTTACTTTAAAGAACACAGCAGTTTTGTTCGAAGCATCAATAAAAATTGTATTGGGAATATTAAGTCCGTTATAATATCTGGTATCCATGTTCTCAGCAAAAAAAAGTTGCTTCCCGATCAACAATTGTTTCAAAGAATCTTTCGGCACAGCAATTTCGAAAATCTCTGATGCATCTTTGTTTAATGGCGTTAAAATTTGTGGGTGATCAAAATCAAAACTGTCAAAATCAATTATGGCTGCATGTTCTGCTTCATTTGCATATTCAATAAACCCAAGAGAATGACTTGCAGTCCATAGCTGACATTTTTCAGGGAGCCAATATTCAACAATTTCTTTTAAAAATGTTTTCTGAAGGGCTGTATTGAGATGTAAATCGATTTCATCTAAATAATAAATAGTGTCACTATACTGCATTCGACGACTGAACAGATTAAAAAGAATATTAAATATCTCCTTTTCCCCATTGCTTAGCACATCGTAATGAAACTCGTATCCTCCTTTACTAAATTGTATAGATGCCGCTTTATTATCTCCCGGTGGGGTAATACTGACTAATTTCAACAAAGTATTGGTATCATCCGCAAAAACTCTCGCAAAGGCTTCATTAAATGGATCAATAAATTCACTGCGAATCTTGTCATAGGAAAAATCCTTTTCACGGAATATGCGATCAACAATTTGGTTTAATATATTTTCAATATCATTTTCAAACCTATTATCGAGATCAATGAATGTTTGTGATCGATCATCCTTGCTAAATGATTCACGCCCCAAAGTTTTTCTCATTAGCCGTGGCAATTGACGCATGCTTGTTCGACCATAAAAAATGTTTTTATCTCCAAAAAGTATCTTTTCATTATCAATAAAAAGGGGGCCTTCATGGTTATTCATTTCACGCCCATCATCAAAAGTGACTTGGATTTGAAACTTCTCGTCTTGATTTTTGCGATAATAGCTACTAATTTCAGGACCAGGCAGTGTTGGTATTATAAGCCTGTGAAATGCATCAAAAAGGCTGCTTTTTCCTCCGCCATTAGCCCCAATAACCAACACGAGCTTAGGCAATACCTTATATGATGAAAGGTCTACTATAAGATCAGTAAATCGCTTGAAATTCTGAAGGTGTACCTTTTGAATAAACATTCTCTATTATTTAACAAATTCAAGAACGCTGTCGGTAATAAACTTAAGCGTGTCTTCATCCATTTCTGTATGGATAGGAAGTGAAATTACATTCGCGCATAATTTTTTTGTTACAGGAAAATCAGCGTCGTTATGCTGTGGGCCTGCATATGCTTTTTGCAAATGAAGTGGTACAGGATAATAAATCATTGCCGGAATTCCTTTTGCCGAAAGATGTTCGCGCAATGCTGCACGATCGACGCCAGTAAGTGTAAGCGTGTATTGATGAAAAACGTGATTGCTGTTTTTCACACGTACAGGCGTTTTAATTTTCGGATGATTTGCAAATGCGTTGTCGTAATAAGATGCAACTGCATTTCTTGCAGCAGCATAATTATCAAGATGACGCAATTTCACACGAAGTATCGCAGCCTGAATACTGTCAAGACGGGAATTTACACCAATGACATCATGATAATATTGCACGCTTTGTCCGTGATTGCAGATCATTTTCAATTTCGCGGCGAACTCATCATCATTTGTAAACATTGCGCCGCCATCACCATAAGCACCTAAATTTTTGGATGGGAAAAATGAAGTGCAGCCAATGTGACCGATCGTTCCTGCTTTCGACTTTTTACCATCGCTGAATGTATAATCAGAACCGATGGCTTGTGCGACGTCTTCAATTACAAAAAGACTATGCTTTTTAGCCAGCTGCATGACGCGTTCCATATTCGCACATTGTCCGAAAAGATGTACAGGTACGATTGCTTTTGTTTTTGGCGTGATTGCTTTTTCAATCGCTTCAATGGATATATCAAATGTGTCGGGATAAACATCAACGAGCACCGGAGAAAGTCCGAGCAACGCAATTACTTCCGCAGTGGCCGGGTAAGTAAAATCAGCAGTGATCACTTCATCGCCTGCTTTCAATCCGAGCGCCATCATTGCAATTTGTAAAGCATCAGTTCCATTTGCACACGGAATCACATGTTTTACATCGAGGTACTTTTCAAGATCGGCTTTAAATGCTTTTACTTCAGGTCCATTAATAAATGCAGTAGAGAGAATAACATCGCGCACAGCTTTATCGATTTCCTGCTGGATCTTTTCATATTGGCCCAACAAATCGACCATCTGTATTTTCTTCGTCACATTTGGCATAAACCTATGATTTTCAGAGGGCGAAGATAATCAATTTTGCAAGAACCTGCCGGAATCGCTATGGATTGCGGGACTTGAAATTGTTATCTTTACTTAATGAATTTAAGAACTTTCCTCCTGCTTACCGGGTTTTTATGTTCGCTTTCACTTATCGGACAAGATTCTATTCCGAGCGCGAAACAAATCAAACAACTTTCGGCAAAAGCAAAGTCGGATACGATCACGCCGTGCTTTTTGGTTTCATTTTCCGGTGGACTGCAATTGCCAGGTGGTGATCTTGTGCATCGTTTCGGAATGAATGCTGCGGCGGGAATCGGTTTTAGCTATAAGACGAAGAAAAACTTTTTGTATTCTGCCCAATGGTCGTACATGTTCGGCAAAGATCTGCGTGGTGAAAATCCGCTCGCAAGCATTATGACATCGGAAGGACATGTGATTGACCGTGAAGGAAAATTTGCGGATATCAGGATGTTTGAGCGCGGATTTACATTGGGATTATCAGCAGGAAAGATCTTCAATAATTTTCTTTCGCCGAATAAAAACAGTGGATTTGTGCTGACAGGCGGTGTAGGATACCTGCAGCATAAAATCAGGATTGATGATAATGGCGCACGATCACCACAGATCACAAAAGAAACATTGAAAGGATACGATCGGTTGACAAGCGGACTGATGCTCACAGAATTCGTTGGCTATTTTTACCTGAGTCGTAATCGTTATGTCAACTTTTTCGGAGGATTGGATTTTTACCAGGGCTTTACAAAAAGTCGCCGTTCTTGGGATTATAGCCTGATGCGCGCTGATACAGAAAACCGAATCGACCTGTTATCCGGTTTCCGGATCGGCTGGATTCTGCCATTATATAAAGCTCCTGCACGCACAAAATATTATTATTAGTCTTTGATGCGTGCGCTCTATTCGTTAGGAATTTTCTTTTACAGCATTGTTATTCGCATTGCTTCGTTGTTCCATACAAAAGCACGTTTGTGGGTACGCGGAAGAAAAGATCTTTTCCCGGAATTAGAATCCAAAATTAAATCTTCGACGCAGCCTGTTGCCTGGTTTCATTGTGCATCACTGGGCGAATTTGAACAGGGAAGACCATTGATCGAAGAATTTAAAAAGCGAAATCCTTCTTACAGAATTTTATTAAGCTTCTTCTCGCCATCGGGATTTGAAGTGC
>JBKJMR010000218.1:0-4632 GCA_046596275.1 Bacteroidia bacterium
TATATATGATGGTTATACATATAACTTTTGTCCGGGAACACAACATCAGCTTATGCAATTCATGATCTGTTTCGATCATAATAACAAAGTGTATTTTGATAATTGTTCCTATACACTTTCTTACAATAATCCGAATGCAACATTTACAGATTCATGCAATTACTGGAGCTTTTTAGCCGCAATGAATGAATCCTCTTTTTTGCCTGGCTTTGATATTTATCCGAATCCTTCCAGCGGAAATTCAACGATTGATTTTAATGCCGCGTGCGAAAATGATTTTGAACTTTACATTTGGGATATACAAGGCAAAATCATTAAAAAAAATATTCCGCTTGGTCCATTGCACGAAGGAAGGAACAGTGTACAAATTGATCTTTCTGAATTTCAAAATGGAATTTATATAGTGGAAATAAGATCAGCCGATGGTTCTGTTTATAATAAGGTGCAAATTCTGAAATAGTTTTTATTTGCGGAAGTGAGTAATGAGTAAGAGAATTCATTATTAAACAGTATATAATTTAGCTTTTGAACTGGGACTTCCATAAGGTTGTCCCAGTTTTTTTCTTTGTATTTTTTCCGCGTTTCT
The DNA here is from genome assembly GCA_046596275.1 of Bacteroidia bacterium. Classification (GTDB taxonomy): domain Bacteria; phylum Bacteroidota; class Bacteroidia; order Palsa-965; family Palsa-965. Next base: position 587 of record JBKJMR010000218.1, read on the forward strand.
CCCCGCCCCTGCGCCTTTGCGTTATTTTTTTATGCGTAAGGTATAGAGGCATTGTTGAAGCTCTTTTTCTCTTTTTGAAAAAAGCGACTGCCGATAGACCGACCGTGAAGGAGCGCTTTTCCGCGATTCCTTCACGGCACGCCCCAATAACCCCAAATTTCAAATTACCTCTCCACCATATAGCCACATTCATTTCCAATTCCGGTTTTTCTTTGTAAGTTTGCGGCCCAATACGAAGGTCGGGACACCTTAAACACTTGATCCTAAACATATAACAATTAACTATGAACGATTACATTCTTTATTCCATCCCTGTTTTCGGGATACTTGCGCTTATCATTATGGCCATTAAGGCGGCCTGGGTATCTAAACAGGATGCCGGGGACGCAAACATGCAGGAACTGGCCGGCTACATTGCTAAAGGTGCAATGGCTTTCCTCAAGGCTGAATGGCGCATTCTGAGCATCTTCGTATTGATTGCAGGCGCATTGCTTGCGTGGAGCGGAACAGTACACGAATTCAATGGTGTAGCCATTCACTCGCATTGGCTTATTGCTGTTGCTTTTGTGATCGGCGCGGTGTTTTCGGCAACTGCAGGTTACATAGGAATGCGCGTTGCTACACGTGCTAACGTTCGTACCACACAAGCTGCACGAACAAGCCTTGCGCAAGCTTTGAAAGTATCGTTCACCGGCGGAACTGTAATGGGACTTGGTGTTGCAGGTCTTGCAGTATTCGGACTCGGCGGACTTTTTATCGTATTCTATAAATTATTTGTTCCTGAATTGTCCGGCGTTGCTTTTGATGCACAGGGAATGAGAACAGCAATTGAAGTGCTCACCGGATTTTCTCTTGGTGCTGAATCGATCGCGCTTTTTGCTCGTGTTGGTGGTGGAATTTATACTAAAGCTGCTGACGTTGGAGCTGATCTTGTTGGAAAAGTTGAAGCAGGAATTCCTGAAGATGATGTGCGTAATCCTGCAACAATTGCAGATAACGTTGGTGATAACGTAGGTGATGTTGCCGGAATGGGCGCCGATCTTTTCGGTTCTTATGTGGCAACCATTCTTGCTACAATGGTATTGGGACAGGAAATTACAGTGATAGATAAATTCGGCGGACTCTCCCCTATTCTTCTTCCAATGGTAATTGCCGGTGTCGGAATTATTTCTTCTATTCTCGGAACCTTATTCGTTCGCATCAAAGGCGAAAAAAGCAGCGTACAAAATGCGTTGAACCTTGGTAACTGGTCGTCGATTGTGCTTACTGCGATCTCTTCTTATTTCCTCGTTATGTACATGCTTCCTGAAAAGCTTGCATTACGCGGATACGAATTCACAAACATGGATGTTTTCATCGCGATCATTATCGGTCTTATCGTGGGAACATTAATGGCGATGATCACAGAATATTATACAGCGATGGGAAAACGTCCTGTACTTTCTATCATTCGTCAATCTGCAACAGGACATGCTACAAATATTATCGGCGGACTTTCTGTCGGAATGGAATCAACTGTTGCGCCGATCCTGGTTCTTGCAGGTGGTATCATGGCATCTTATCATTTCGCAGGTTTATACGGAGTTGCAATTGCAGCTGCAGGTATGATGGCAACCACAGCAATGCAATTAGCAATTGACGCGTTCGGTCCGATTGCGGATAACGCGGGTGGAATTGCAGAGATGTCACAGCTTCCTCCTGAAGTGCGTGAGCGTACAGATAATTTAGATGCAGTTGGAAATACCACTGCTGCTGCCGGAAAAGGTTTTGCTATTGCTTCAGCTGCGCTTACCTCACTTGCGCTTTTCGCAGCGTTTGTTGGTGTTGCAGGAATCAATGCAATCGACATTTTCAAAGCGCCTGTGCTTGCGATGTTATTCGTTGGTGCAATGATCCCGTTCATCTTCTCTTCACTTGCAATCGCGGCTGTTGGTCGTGCGGCAATGGATATGGTGAATGAAGTACGTCGCCAGTTCCGCGAAATTCCGGGTATCATGGAATACAAAGCGAAACCGGAATACGAAAAATGTGTTGCGATCTCTACCAAAGCTTCTATCCGTGAAATGATGGCGCCGGGAGCAATCGCATTGCTGGTTCCGATCTTAGTTGGATTCGGTTTCCGCGGAATGTTCGATGATGCTTCTTCAGCAGAAATGCTTGGCGGTTTGCTTGCAGGTGTAACTGTGTCTGGTGTGTTGATGGGAATGTTCCAGAACAACGCTGGTGGTGCATGGGACAATGCAAAAAAATCGTTTGAAAAAGGCGCTGTGATCAACGGCGAAACATTCTACAAAAAATCGGAACCGCACAAAGCATCTGTAACAGGTGATACTGTCGGCGATCCTTTCAAAGATACTTCCGGTCCGTCAATGAACATTCTTATCAAATTGATGTCGATCGTTTCTCTTGTAATTGCTCCATACATCGCAGTACAAGGTGGTGGCGCAGGAACAGATGATTGTTGCAGCAAGCCAGGAATGGAAATGGCTTGTGACATGAACAAATGCATTACGATGACTCCGGAGCAGTGCGCTGCTTATTGTGATTCAATGAAATGCACACCGGAACAAAAAGCAATGTGCATGTCGCAAGCAGGTGGTGCAAATGCAAACGGAAAAGATCTTGCAACGGTTACAGGAACACTGGCAATCGATAACGCTCACACATTCGTTGATTTCGGAATCGGCCACATGCTGACAACCGCACACGGAACTTTATCCATTGATACAGGATCAATTAACCTGACAGGCGATCTTGCAACTTCAACGATCGATGTAACTGTGAATGTTGCTTCTATCAATACAAAGAATGAAAAACGCGATGAGCATCTTCGCAGCGCTGATTTCTTTGATGCAGGAAAATATCCTACAATCACTTTCAAATCAACTTCAATCAAAACATCAACCAACCCAAAATTCAAATACATGGCTTCAGGAAATCTCACCATGAAAGATGTTACAAAACCTGCTGACCTGTATTTCAATTACCTCGGTTCACAGGAGCATCCATATTCGAAAAGTCAGGTACACGGCTTCGACGGACAAATTTCTGTTCCGAACCGCGTGGATTATCACGTTGGCGAATCAAACGCAATGGTTGGTGATGAAGTGACGATTGAAATTAATGCAGAAGCAACACCGGTGCAGAAATAATTATTCAAAAAATAATTCATTCGAAAGCCCTGGTAATTTTTACCGGGGCTTTCTTTTTATATTAATGTTATGCTAAATCCAATCTTTCAGCCATTCCCTATACTCACTACTGAGCGCCTCACACTACGACAGATCCGCGAAAGCGACAAGCACGAAATGTTTGCGATGCGTTCCAATCCAACGCTCATGCATTTTGTTCCGCGGCCATTAGCACAAAATGTAGAAGAAGCCGCGACCTTAATTGAAACTATCAATGAAAACACCGCCAAAAACGATGCGATCAATTTTGCGATCACTATTACAGGCGAAGACAAGCTCATCGGTATGGTGGGCTATCATCGCATGCAGAAAGAACATTTCCGCGCCGAGATCGGTTACATGCTGCACGACGATTATCATGGAAAAAAAGTGATGGAAGAGGCAATAAATGCCGTCGTGCAATTCGGATTTAAGGAAATGAAACTGCATTCAATTGAAGCGGTCATCGCTCCTGAAAATATCGCCTCGATAAAGCTGATTGAAAAATGCGGTTTTGTCAAAGAAGCATATTTCAAAGACAAAGAATTCGTAAAAGGCGCATTCCGAGATCTGCTGGTGTTTTCTAAGTTGACCAGGGTGAAATAAAAATCGAGGCCAATCACTTTTTTTGCGCTGATTCCTTCGCGCAAGGAATGATGGCCACAAAGGCACAAAGACACAAAGTCATCTCCGGGAGAGTGGTTCGGTAAAACATTGTTACTACGGAGGCACTGTAAAGTATTGTATTTATAGTCCCGTAGGGCAATGTCATTAAGTTAGTGTGGAAGTATTTAAAAATGAAGAACATAGGACTAACAGTTTTTATAGTTTTGAGTTGCAACAACAAAACAAAAAACGCAATCCTATGTTCGATGC
>JBKJMR010000253.1:0-5059 GCA_046596275.1 Bacteroidia bacterium
AACCATTAATACTGATTTCATATTTCGAAAATTCTGAAAAGATTTCTAAGAACAAAGTTAACAGACCTATTGATAATCCTGTTTATTTACTAATTTGGTGCAACCCCTATGCGCCACCCCCTGCTGCTGCAACTCATTTCCATCCAAAGGAAGGTTATCCTTCTTGCCTGCTTATTTTGTTTTACGCCGGAATTATTTTCACAATCATTTGATTTCATTTCATTTGGTGTTGAAGATGGACTTTCTCAATCGGAAGCGCGTGTAGTTTTCCAGGATAGCCGAGGCTATTTGTGGGTCGGAACTGCGGGTGGTGGTGTTTGCAGCTACGACGGAATTAAATTTCATGAGTACGGCGCAAAAGAAGGACTGAGCGGGCAAATCATTACTTCAATCGCGGAAGATTCCACGGGTAAAATATGGTTCGGAACAACAAACGGCGGTGCAGCTATCTACGATGGAAAAACATTTGTAACGATAGATGAAAAAAGAGGCTTGTCGGAAAATGAGATCCAGTGTATCGTCGCAAAAAAAGATGTTGTCTGGATCGGGGTCGGTTCAGGAATTTTTGAATACACTGAAAAGACCAATCTCCTGCGTCGGCTTGTTTCGTTCACCAATTTAAATGCAATTTGTATTGATAAAAACGAAACAGCGTGGGTTGGAACGGATAATGGTTTTTTTAGCTATAAGAATGGAAAAAAAGATTCCATCGTGTTGCCGTTTCATGCTGCGGGAGAACAAACGGTGTTGGATATTACTGCTGATGAGAATGGATTAATTTATATCGGCACCAGTGATGGACTTTTGATTTATCATCCATCAACAGGTGTATTTAAACAAACCGAATTAACAGCAGCACTTTCGGGAAAGCAAGTAAGAACAATTTTCATCGATCACCAGCAAAGTGTGTGGGCGGGAACGATGAATAATCTTGTTGTAAAATATTCCGGTGCGGGGCAGCTTTTAAAGTACGACCGAAAGAATGGAATGACAGCAGAAAGTGTGTATGAAATTACAGAAGACAATACGCTGCACATGTGGTTTGGTACACGCGAAGAAAGTTTGCTCAAACTTCGCAGCGAAGCATTTTCTTATTATGGAAATGTGCCGGGAATGGGATCAGGAACTGTTTTCCAGATCTTAGAAGATGACGAAGGAAGCATGTGGGTCGGATCGAACGAAGATGGTTTAATAAAATATTCGAACGGCAGATCTGAGCAGATCTTTAATGGATCAAGACCGTTCAAACAACCTGTCGGATTTGTTGAAGATGCGCAGAAAAGAATTTGGGTTGGACATTTCGATGGGCTTACTTGTCTGGTAAATGATCATCCTGTAAAACAATTATTACCGGGAATCCGTGTGCGCGCTGTGTTTGTTGATTCGAAAGGAAAACTCTGGATAGGAACATGGGGAAATGGATTGTATTGTTATGTGAATGATCATTTTGAAAATTTCTCCGCAGCGAATGGATCGTTGCCCGGAGATTTTATTCATTCCTTTTGCGAAGATCACGAAGGAAATATCTGGATCGGGACAGGCGCCGGCTTATCTAAGTATGACGGAAAAATTTTCACGGCTTACACGCAGGATGATGGAATCTGTAATGCCTACATCGGATCATTAACCGTTGATCTTACAGGAAATATCTGGTTCCATACCGATTTATGCGTGATGCGTTTTGACGGAAAAAAGTTTACCTCGTATACCGTACAGGAAGGTTTGGCATCTAATACTTCTTTCCTTGTAAAAGCAGATTCGCTCGGACATATTTGGGTGGGCAGCAATAAAGGATTAGACCGCATGCGTGTGGCTCCTGATGGCAGTGTGATATCAGTAAAAAATTATTCGCGCAATGAAGGATTCCGTGGAATTGAATGTAACTCACGAGCAGTTTGTCTCTCGCGTGATGGATGCCTGTGGTTCGGAACTGTAAAAGGAGTGATCCGTTATAATCCGTCCAAAGATGTGATCGCGCCTGTTGTTCCGAATATTCATATTACAAGCATCAGCTTATTTCTTGAGCAAACCGACTGGAGCTATTCCGGTGCAAAAGAAAAAGGATGGTTTCATTTACCTGATCAGCTGCAGCTGGATTACGAGCATAATCATCTTACATTTTCATATGCCGGAATTCATTTGCAGAGTCCGCAATCCACGCGTTATCAATTTATGCTTGCAGGTTTTGATTCGACATGGCAACCGGCAGCATCAACTGCATCAACACAATTTACTTACACCAATCTTCCTGCAGGCACGTATACGTTTCGTGTGCGCGCAGCAAATGCGGAAGGTGGGTGGAATGAAAATCCAGCAGTATCCTGTGAGATAACCATTCTTCCGCCGCCACCACCGATATGGCGAACATGGTGGTTCATTACACTTTCTGTTATTGTAATAGGAGGAATGCTTGCGTTTGTAATTATTGGCAGGAATGCGCGCATTAAAGCACAACGACAATTGCTTGAAGAGGAAGTACGTGAACGAACAATAGAAATCTCAAAACAGAACCAGGAGAAAACGTTGATGCTGAAAGAAATTCATCATCGCGTAAAAAATAACCTTCAGGTAATATCCAGCCTTTTGAATTTGCAGGCAGAAGGAATTACAGATAAACGCGTGCTGACTTTATTTGAAGATTGTCGGCACCGTGTAAATTCTATGGCGCTTATTCACGAGAAAATGTATCAGAGCAATAATCTCGTCAACATAGATATTCGCAGCTATATCGGCGAGCTTATCGGTTCGCTTATTGATGCCTACGATAGCAACAAATCCATTCATTTACATACCGATATTGAAGAGCATCCTTTCCGGATTGATACAATTGTTCCGCTGGGACTGATCCTGAATGAAATTATTTCCAACTCGCTGAAATATGCATTTGAAGATAAAGCAGAAGGAGATCTTTTTATCTCACTGAAGCGAAAAGAAGAAAATTATTATGTGCTGGAAGTATCGGATAATGGAAAAGGTGTTCCATCGCATATTAATTTTGAAAATGCGAATACGCTGGGCATGCAGCTTATTCATATGTTAAGCGGACAGATCAACGGAACCGTTTTAATCAGCCACGGTTCAGGAACGAAATACACCATTGGTTTTGTCGAAGAAGTGAAGGATCGTTTTTAGATCTCTATTGTCGCCTTCGATACATTTCGCGAATTGAAAATTTCTTCTTTGATCAATTATTTCTTCGCGAAACACTCAGTCTGACAAAAGAGAAATCGTTAATGACATTATCGATAAGTATGATAATAATGGGTAACAGGTAGCGCCCCAGTTAATCTGTTGAGAGTTTCAATAATTTAATTTTCAAACTGAGACACTACCTTGTCATGACATATTGATAATATTTGAAATAAATTTGCTAATTTGGTCTTGAGATAAATTTCAATTATGACAACAAAAGCAAGAAAGTTTTCGCCAGTAACGTTTACCAAATATTTTTTCATCGCAGTTTTACTTTTTATTGTGGCGCAATCGTGTAAGAAAACACGCTTGAATGATTCCCTTTACGAAGAGGCTAGTGGTTCGGGATTATCTTTTTATCTCGGAGTAGATTCGGTGTTTAATCCTGCAGGAGGAAGTCCGCACGGTGATTTCAAATTAAAATTTAACAGCACCGCCGCCTCTGCTCTTGACGCAAACGGCCGTTTACCTGTCGGAGGTTCTTTTCCTGATGGTTCATTAATTGTAAAAGAAGCTTCAACCGGATCAAGCACCATGATCTACGCCATTATGAAAAAAGACAGCGATTCAAAGTTTGCTGCAAACGGATGGTTGTGGGCCGAATACAAACCCGACGGAGAAATTGTCTATAATATAAAAGAGAAAGGTGCCGCCTGCACTTCTTGTCATTCCGCTTCCACCAACCGCGACCAGGTAAGATCATTTGATCTGCATTAGGGCTTCGATACATCTCGTCAGAATTATTATTTCTGTTTTTGATTTACATTGACCCTGACGAGACACTCAGCCTGACAAATCAATATTTGACAGGCTGTGTGCTTTCAAAAGTTCAAACAAGAGGATTGACTATTTACTGTTGCTCTTGTCTTGACTTTCATTCTAAAAACTGGTAATTTTTGTTTTGTCAGGCTGAGTGTTTTTCGCCTGAACAACTTTCTTTTGTGATAAATCCAGGCGCTGAACTGATTTATTTTTGTTTTGTCATGCCGAGTGTTTTTCGCTTGATCAACTTTCTTTTATATGACAATGCGAAATAGCGAAAAATGTATCGAGGCACAAAACAAAAACGCCCTCATGTTTTTGGCATGAAGGCGTCTCTGATGGGATAAAGTATTTATTGAATGCTCAACTTCTTTTCTAATTCTTCGATATACGCTCTGAAACGTTTATCGGTATCCATCAAATTATTGACAGTTCTGCAAGCGTGCAATACAGTTGCGTGATCTTTTCCTCCGCAATGCATTCCGATAGTAGCAAGTGACGATTTTGTCATGCTCTTTGCAAAGTACATTGCAATTTGGCGGGCCTGAACAACTTCGCGCTTGCGTGTTTTAGATTTAAGCAGCTCGATAGGAAGATCGAAATAGTCGCAAACAACTTTCTGGATGTAATCGATAGAAACTTCTCGTGCGGTGTTCTTCACGAACTTGTCGATCATCTGTTTGGCAAGATCTAGCGTGATCGCTTTTTTGTTGAGCGATGCTTGCGCAAGCAAAGAGATGTAAGCGCCTTCGAGCTCACGGATATTTGTTGTGATGCTGTAAGCAAGATATTCAACTACTTCACGTGGCAGCTCAATACCGTCGATGTATAATTTTTTCTCGAGGATTGCGATACGTGTTTCAAGACCAGGGATCTGCAGATCAGCTGAAAGTCCCCATTTGAAACGTGAAAGAAGGCGTTGTTCCATTCCCTGCATTTCAACCGGTGCTTTGTCTGAAGTCAAAATCAATTGCTTTCCGGTTTGGTGCAGGTGATTAAAAATATGAAAAAACACAGGATGTGTTCTTTCATATTTTTAATCACCTGCACCAAACCGGAAAGCAATTGATTTTGACTTCAGACAAAGCACCGGTTGAAATGCAGG
>JBKJMR010000086.1:0-8477 GCA_046596275.1 Bacteroidia bacterium
GAGCAAGAATTTCATGCGTAAATAGAACTGGTTTTGCGGAGAACATCGGAGCACTAAAGTTAGACTATTTCCGCGATCTCAATAGCGGAAACAGGTCTTTGTGGTGTATTTTCCAAATCAGTATATTTGCCCTGGCAACCAATACTATTTGCATACGTCATATAACCGGCGAACATCCTCCACCAGGGGTTTTGCCGGAAACAAATCAATCTTTCAAAATGAAGAAAATTCCTGCTTTTATCTTTGCGCTTGTTATAACAGGCACACTTATTTTCAATTCGTGCAATAAATATGAAGATGGCGCTAACCTGAGCCTTCGAAGCAAAAAATCACGGTCCGAAGGTGATTGGAATATTACATCAGCCACCCAGGGATCTAATAACCTTTTTAATTATTCAGTAACGGAAAGTTCTTCAGCCGGAGATCCGGGATGCTTTGAGGAGTTTACCTATACAACGGAACACACCATTCCCGAATGGAATTGGACTTTAAATAAATCAGGTGAATTTAGTTTGAATGCGGTTTTCAACACAAGAACCATCGACTATGGTGCGACCATTATCAACTGCACCCTTGTATATGGTAATTTTTCAACAACTGTCGCTGCAAGTGGAAAATGGGAATTCGATGATAAAAAAGAGAAGATCCAATTCACTTACAATTCTTACACGAAAGACGGCGTTTTGCAAAATGGCACGTTATTCAGTGATGGTACTGCCGGTACTACTGAAGAATTCGAGATTGTGGAATTGAGAAATAAAACCATGCATCTTTCCGGAACAATAAATGCAAAGGAAGTTGATTTGATTTTTGAACAATAAAGTTCGGGACACAGATTATATTTGCAGCAATCTGCTGTCCTATGGAATTTAATATAAAAGAAATCGCCACCGTAACCATGGTTTTGTTTGCGGTTATCGATGTTATCGGTTCCATCCCGGTTATCATCGGTCTGCGTCAGAAAGTGGGCGATTTAAAAGCGCGTCGTGCATCACTGGTTTCGCTGGCCATCATGGTAGTTTTTCTTTTTGTCGGCGAACCCATGCTTAATTTAATCGGCATCGGCGTTTCCGATTTTGCTATCGCCGGTTCATTCGTGCTGTTTTTCCTCTCGCTCGAAATGATCCTCGGCATTCGTTTATACAAAGATGAATTGCCCGCCACCGCATCCGTCATGCCGCTTGCTTTCCCGTTAATTGCAGGCACCGGAACGCTCACAACATTACTTTCCCTTCGCGCGCAGTACCATGTGCTTAGCATTCTCATCGCCATCTTTATCAATGTCATTATCGTTTACATCGTTTTACGCAATATCGCACGCGTCGAAAAAATTCTTGGCGTAGGCGGTGTAGCTATTCTTCGTAAAGTTTTCGGGATAGTATTGCTTGCTATTGCAGTAAAGCTGTTCAGAACGCATACTACTATTTGGCCGGGAAATTAAGTAAGGATAAGAATTTGTTGGAGCGGAAGCATTGCTTTTTCTATTGGCATTGCTCCGGCTTTTCGCTGCAAGTCCTCCCGTGAAGGAAACAAGAAAAATGTTCCTTCACAGTGCGGGCTTTTCGCTGCAATCCGGGCTAATCAGGGAGATTTTAGTTTCTATTCACACTCGTTTTCGGCTTAAGCCACCTGTTTCTTCCTGTCATTTTCGCACGCTTAATTTCACTAGGGAACCGTATCTTTACGCCCTTATACCAACCTGTGAACATTTACTCACGTAAACAACAATGGAAATGGCTGCTGCTCATAGCGGCATTCCTCATTGTAGCCGCTTCACTGTGGTATTCGGGCCGGCTTGTCCATAAAATCTCGGTAAGTGAAAAACGTAACGTGGAATTGTGGGCCGAAGCGGTGAAACGCAAGGCGCTGATGATGGGCGCTACAAGCCAGCTTTACCAGAAAATTGCAGAAGAAGAAAAGAAAAAAGTGGAGCTGTGGGCCGAAGCAAACCGGTTGCTTCCGCAGATCGAGGATAATAATGTTGCTTTCTCTTTTTTATTCCAGGTGATCATCGGCAATAAAACTGTTCCCGTTATTCTCACCGATGATAAAGGCAAAATAAATCTTTACCGTAATCTCGATACGGCCCGTGTAAAAGACACTGCCTATCTCCGACAGCAGCTGGAAGAAATGCGTTTGCAGCGCGATCCTATTCCGCTCGACATGAGCAGTAAGATCGATCCGAAAGCAAAGCCGCAAATTCAATATTTGTATTACAAAGATTCCGAAGTTTTCGAAGAGATTAAAAAATCGTACGAAGACAATGAACGCTCTTTCATCAAAGAAGTTGCTTCCAATCCTGCTTCTGCCCCTGCTATTTATACCGATTCGGCTTCCAATATTATCACGTACGGAAACCTGGATACACTGCGTATAAAAACCGATTCTACATATTTGCGTGAAGTGTTCGAAGATCTTAAAGCAAATGGCGATACGATGCAGGTTTCATTGGGCTACGGCAAAAAGAATATTATTTATTACGGCGAATCACCGCAGCTGAAAGCATTACGTTATTTCCCGATCATGATGTTTGTCATTGTGGGAATGTTCATGATTGTGGCTTATTTATTATTCAGCACATCGCGGCGCTCAGAGCAGAATTTAGTTTGGGTTGGAATGGCAAAAGAAACTGCTCACCAATTGGGAACTCCCCTTTCTTCCCTGATCGCGTGGCTGGAATATCTCAAGCTGAAAGGTGTGAACGATGAAATGACGCAGGAGATTGCGCAGGATGTAAAACGCCTGGAGATGATCACCGAACGTTTTTCGAAGATCGGTTCGCAGCCCAAACTGAATGCGGAAAATGTGATTGATGCTTTACAACAATCGGTTGAATACATCAGCAAACGTTCACCGAAGTCGGTAGAATTTATTTTTAATCCGAAAGGAAGCATTCTCGTACCGTTGAACATCCCTCTTTTTGCATGGGTGATCGAAAATCTTTGTCGCAATGCCGTTGATGCGATGGACGGAAGCGGCAAGATCCTTATTGAAGTTTCCGATCTGCAGCAATTCGTTTACATCGATATTACAGATACAGGAAAAGGAATTCCGCGCTCAAGACAAAAAACAATTTTCGAACCCGGCTTCACCACCAAACAGCGTGGCTGGGGATTGGGGCTTTCACTTGTTAAGCGGATTATTGAACAATATCACGGCGGGAAGATTTTTGTGAAGCGTTCGGAAGCAGGGAAGGGAACTACGTTTAGGATTGTGTTGAATAAATGAGCTACAAGAATGAACATCCCATGCAACGGATCTGGTAATCTCGTAATCTCGTAACTGGGTAATTGAAATTTGATAATTAAAAATATAAAATTGAATTGTCAGACTGAGTGTTTTTTGTCAGCTGAAATTCATCATAATGCAACAATGCTCATTGACAAAAAATGTATCGAAGGCTGGCAATTCAATATCGAAGGCTGAAATACAATATTTCTCCTTCTCAAACGACTATAAAAAGCAACATCAACGCTTTATGAAAAATTTCTTCCTTTTTGCATTCCTTTTTATCAGCCAATTCGCCTTTTCACAAGAAAAATATACCATCAGCGGAACGGTGAAAGACAAAAAGACCGGTGAGCTCCTGATCGGCACGGTTATCCGCATTTCTGAAGTTAAAAATCTCGGGACGGCCAGTAATGAATATGGATTTTATTCCATTACTATTCCGGAAGGCGATTATACCATGGTCATCAGCATGCTGGGATATAAAACTGTCAGCGAAAAAATTGCTTTGCACCAGAATGTGAAAAAAGATGTTTTTTTGGGTGACACCGTAAAATCCATGGAAGAAGTGGTGATCACCGATGAACAAAAAGATGCGAACGTGACCGATCCGCAAATGGGCGCGCAGAAGCTTGATATTAAAGAGATCAATAAAATTCCGGTGCTGTTTGGTGAAAAAGATATTCTGAAAACAATCCAGCTTTTACCCGGAATTAAATCAGGTGGCGATGGTGGAAGCGGATTTTTTGTGCGGGGCGGTGCGGCAGATCAGAATTTAATTTTGCTGGATGAAGCGCCTGTTTATAATGCGTCTCATTTGCTTGGTTTTTTCTCGACATTCAATTCAGATGCAATTAAAGATGTGACAGTTTACAAAGGAAATGCTCCCGCACAATACGGCGGACGACTTTCTTCTGTGCTCGATGTAAAAATGAATGACGGAAACAACCAGCGCTTTCATGTGGGCGGTGGAATTGGTTTGATCGCTTCCAGGCTGAATGTAGAAGGGCCGATTGTAAAAAATAAAGGTTCGTTTATTGTTACCGGTCGCCGCACGTATGCAGATGTATTTCTCAAACTTTCAAAAAATGAAATCACAAAAAGCAGCTCGCTTTATTTTTACGATTTGAATTTGAAAGCGAATTACCAGCTGAATGATAAAAACAGGATCTTCCTTTCCGGCTATTTTGGTCGCGATAAGCTTGGTGTTGCAAATGCATTCGGTATTGACTGGGGAAATGCAACAGGAACTTTTCGCTGGAATCATTTCATCAATGAGCGAATGTTTTCAAACACCTCATTGATCTTTAGTAATTACAGCTACAAAATTTCCATCAGCGGAAGCACTGCTACATTTGACATCACGTCGAAGATCCGCGATTATAATGTGAAGCATGAATACCAGTTCTTCGCGAATCCAAAAAACACGATTCGTTTCGGGGTTAACAGCATTTTTCATACAGTAACGCCTGGACAAATAACTGCTTCGGAAGGTTCTGCAATTAACCCGATTAAGTTACAAGATCGTTACGGTTTGGAAAATGCGGCTTATATAAGCGATCAGTGGAATGCAACGAGCCGATTGAATGTTACTTTCGGCGTGCGTGTTTCTTCTTTCAGCGCATTGGGCAAAGGTGATTTTTATTCGTTTGATGAAGACGGAACAATTTCTGATACGACAAGCTATGCTTCGGGTAAGGTTGTAAAAACGTATGTGAATGTGGAGCCGCGCATTTCTGCCGGTTATATTATTACACCTTCCAGCTCTGTAAAAGTTTCTTACGCTCGCAATGCGCAGAATTTGCATTTGCTTTCTAATTCTGTTTCCACAAGTCCGACAGATCTTTGGGTAATGAGCAGCGCCATCATCAAACCCGAAATTGCAGATCAGTATGCAATCGGCTTTTACAAAAATTTCCGCGACAACAAAATTGAATTCAGCGTGGAAACGTATTACAAAGCCATGCAGAACCAGGTCGATTATAAAAACGGTGCGAATACACAGGCGAATGAATTGATCGAAGGAGAATTATTATTCGGCAATGGAAGAGCCTACGGTGTTGAATTTTTTGTCAAGAAAAAATACGGAAAATTAACCGGCTGGATCGGCTACACACTTTCAAGAAGCGAACGCAAAATCGACCAGATCAATAATGGTTCGTGGTACCCGGTAAAGCAGGATCGCACGCATGATATATCGATTGTTGCGATGTATGACCTGACACCGAAATGGTCGCTGGCTGCAACATGGGTATTTAATACAGGCGCAGCGGTAACTTTCCCGAGTGGAAAATATACGGTTGACGGGCAAGTTATTTTCCTTTACACCGAACGAAATGGTTCGCGCATGCCTGCTTATCACCGCATGGATCTTGGTGCAACATGGCAGCGGAAAAAAACAGAAAAGTTTGAATCCAGCTGGAACTTTTCTATTTACAATGTGTACGCACGCGAGAACGCTTACACGATTTCTTTCCAGCAAGATCCGGACGATCCGACAAAAACGCAAGCCGTTCAAACATCCTTGTTCCGTATCATTCCATCCATTTCCTACAATTTCAGATTCTGATCATTCAAGATATCTTCCAATGAAAAAAATCATTCTCCTTTTCGTTATCGCTTCCGCAATCCTGGTTTCATCCTGCCAGAAAGTAATTGAGCTTGACCTGAATTCCGAAGATCCGAAAATCGTGATCGAAGCGAATATTTCTGATCAGCCCGGACCTTACACCGTGCGCATCAGCAAAACAGTAAACTTCAGCGAGACAAATGTTTTCCCTGCGGTGAATGGTGCAACAGTAATTATTTCTGATAACGTTGGTAATACCGAAACGCTTGTTGAAACAAGTCCGGGCGTTTACCAAACAACCACCACACAAGGCGTTCCCGGAAGAACTTATTTTCTGAATGTAGCTGCTGAAAATAAAACCTACACTGCGCAAAGCACAATGCCAACCTTAGTTACGCTTGATTCTTTATTGCTTGAGCAGAATGCATTTTTCGGCTCTTATCTTATCATCCCGCTTTTCCTGGATCCGGCTGGAAAAGGAAATTATTACCGTTGTCTCCAGACCATAAATTCTGTTCGTGTAACCGAATCATTTTTATACAACGATGATTTTTCTGATGGATTGATCAATGGTCAGCCTATTCTCAACTTCACTGATTCGATAGTAACAGGCGATACAGTGTCTGTAGAATTGCAATGCATCGACAAGCCGGTGTATTTATATTTCTTCAGTATGTTACAAACCACCACAGGACAAACAGGAGCGCCCGCAAATCCGGTCTCCAACATTTCCAATAACGCGTTAGGATATTTCAACGCACACACATCACGCCGCAAAGAAGTAGTTATACCATGAGAAATCGTGCTGATCGTGATCTGGTAATCTGGTAATCTGGTAACAGGGTAATTGAAAAATAAAAATTGGGCTGTGAGAGAAATCTGACAGCCCAATTCATTATGAAATTTTTCAATGTGCGTTAACAGTTGTGCGGCTAATTACCCAGTTACCAGATTACCAGATTACCAAATCCCTCGCGGCACTAATGCCACACGGAGATGATAATGGCTACGATTACATAGGATACTACGTGGTAACCGGAGTCGATGAGCCAGAGTTTGAAGGGTTTTTGCAGGTAGATATAGCTCATGCAGATCGGGCCGGCGGCGAAAACACCACATGCTAAACCGAGCTTGATACCTGACATTGCTGTGGTGGACTGAAGCGCGTAAGCAAGAATTGCAATTACACAAGCAGAAATAAAGCTGATCAAAATGCTTCCGATCATCATTCCTGCCAATTTTCCGCCCATTGCTTTTTTCTCTTCGGCTGTTGGTTCGTTAATTCCATGCCCGGCCATCCATGGCTTTGCAAATAAAATTTTCGTATACCAGATTGCACCGAGAAAAAAGTAAGCGAGGGTTGCAACGATGATCGCAATCCAATTCGCATTTTCACAGAAATTTTTAAAGATCATGATATAGCAGTTTTAGTGTATTGAAAGATAGTCCCAATAACTAAAACGGCGAATAAATAAACGGAAATTTAATTAACAGTCAATCGTGAATTGAAAGCATCAACTATTGATTACCAGTTATTTGCAACGAATGATAAAAACTTATTTAAGCTTGATACATACATTTTTTGCTTCTGTGAAAAAGCGCAAAGCTTCAAATCCGCCTTCTCTTCCAACGCCGGAACCTTTCATTCCGCCGAAAGGAGTGCGCAGATCGCGGTGCAGCCAGCAATTGAT
Source organism: Bacteroidia bacterium (assembly GCA_046596275.1). Lineage (GTDB taxonomy): Bacteria > Bacteroidota > Bacteroidia > Palsa-965 > Palsa-965. The sequence goes on from JBKJMR010000086.1 coordinate 7,489, forward strand.
CCAGATGATCGCGCTGTGCACATCTCCTGCCATCCGATGCGCGCGGTTTAAATTATTTGTCCAGATGGTTGCGGCTAATCCGTAGATAGTGCTGTTGGCCATCATTACCACTTCTTCTTCAGTATCGAATGGCATGATGGTGACAACAGGTCCGAAAATTTCTTCCTGGTTGGTGCGGCAATTGTAAGTTAATCCTTCGATGACGGTTGGCTGAATGTACCAGCCTTCTTTCAATTCGCCATCCATCGTCACCTGATTGCCTCCGCAAAGCACAGTGCCGCCTTCTTCTTTTGCAAGTTCTACATAGGAAAGAATTTTTTCCATATGTGGTTTTGAAACGATGGCGCCTAATCTTGTTTTTTCATCGGAAGGATTTCCCGGCTTTAATTCTTTTATCTTTTCTACGAATGCATTTTTGAATTTCTCATAGATCGGCCGCTCAACAAAAATGCGTGATCCGCAAAGACAAATTTCACCTTGATTTGCAAATGACGAATGCACAGTTGTTTTGAGCATCAGATCAAAATCGCAATCTGCGAAAATGATGTTCGGATTTTTTCCACCGAGCTCCAGTGATAATTTTTTAAACATCGGCGCAGCAGTTGCAGCAATCGAAGCGCCTGTTTTTGTTCCGCCGGTAAATGAAATTGCTTTGATCTCCGGGTGCTCAACAATTGCTTGTCCTGCGCTGCCTCCTAATCCGTGCACGATATTTAAAACACCTGCAGGCAATCCAGCTTCGATGCATAATTTGGAAAGCATGAATGCAGTCATTGGCGTAACCTCTGATGGTTTTGCTACAACACAATTTCCTGCTGCAAGCGCGGGAGCAATTTTCCAGGTAAATAAATACAATGGTAAATTCCACGGAGAGATACAACCTACTACTCCAATCGGCTGACGCAAGGTGTAATTGATTGCGGTGTCTTCCATTGCATGTGCTTCTGCGGCAAAATGCATAATGCCGGTTGCAAAAAATTCAAGGTTGC
>JBKJMR010000339.1:0-9524 GCA_046596275.1 Bacteroidia bacterium
CGAACGAATAGCCTCTACGATCGGATAATCGAACTTTACAACATTTCTCGCAATGGTAAAACCAGATACAAACATTAGACCTGTTTAATCTGCGCCATCTGCGAAATCTGTGGCGACTTTCGTTTTGCCACAGAGGCACGGGGGCACAGTAAAAAAATTAAATTCCAGTAAAATTATGCGGCGAAATCTTTTTCAATTCCACTTTTACTTTATCAGAAACATTAAGCGTATCAATAAAAGTATGCATAGAATCTTTCGTGATCGCAGCATTTACTCTTGTTAATTCTTTCAGCGCTTCATATGGTTTCGGATAACCTTCTCTTCGCAAAACGGTTTGAATCGCTTCTGCAACAACAGCCCAATTATCTTCGAGATCTTTTTCTAAGGCAGCTTCGTTGAGAATTAATTTGCCTAAACCTTTCTGCAGCGATTTTAAAGCGATCATCATATGCGCAACCGGAACTCCGATGTTTCTCAGCACTGTTGAATCTGTCAGATCTCTTTGTAAACGGGAGATTGGCAGCTTTGCGCTGAGGTGTTCGAATATTGCATTTGCCAAACCGAGATTTCCTTCTGCATTTTCAAAATCTATCGGGTTTACTTTATGCGGCATCGCGGACGAACCAACTTCACCTTCTTTGATCTTCTGCTTGAAATAATTGACAGAAATATAAGACCATATATCGCGACTGAAATCAATAAGAATCGTATTGATCCTTTTCAGTCCGTCGAAATACGCTGCGAGATTATCGTAATGCTCAATCTGCGTTGTTGGATGCGAACGTTTTAATCCTAAAGAAGCAACAAACGTATCGCCGAAATTTTTCCAGTCGATTTCCGGGTAAGCAACATGATGTGCATTAAAGTTTCCTGTTGCTCCGCCAAACTTTGCGCTGAAAGGAACCTGCTCAAGCAAACGGATTTGTTCTTTGATACGTTCCGAAAAAACACGGATCTCTTTTCCTAAACGTGTCGGCGATGCAGCTTGTCCGTGAGTGCGTGCAAGCATTGGAATTTTTTCCCAGTCATTTGCTTTTGCTTCGAGCTCTTTTACAATTGAAAGCAACAAAGGCATAAGCACATTTTCATGCGCTTCTTTTAGCAATAAAGGTGTTGCAGTATTATTTATATCCTGCGAAGTCAATCCGAAATGCACAAACTCCTTGAATGCTTCTAATCCGAGCGCATCGAATTTTTCCTTCATCACATATTCCACCGCTTTCACATCATGGTTCGTGGTCTTTTCTATTTCTTTTACACGGACTGCTGATTCGGGCGAAAATTGCTCATAAAGTTCTTTCCGTAAGGTTGGAAAAACAGCAGCATCCACTTTTTTCAATTGCTCAAGTGGCAATTCACAAAGCGCTATAAAATATTCGGTTTCCACCCGCAGGCGGTACCTGATCAGGGCTGCTTCCGAAAAATAAGCTGCCAGCTCTTCAGTCTGTTTGCTGTAACGGCCGTCTACAGGAGAAATAGCCCACAAGGAATCAATTGCCATAGGAAAATTTGAGCCACGAAGTTAATTAGTTTCGGGTAATTGGTTTCGGGTTAATTAGTTTCGGGTTTCGGGTTTAATTAGTTTCGAGTTTCGGGTTGAATTCGTTTCGAGTTTAGGGTTTCGAGTTGAATTCGTTTCGGGTTCCGAGTTGAATTGTGAAATTATTAACTCAAAACTCCGAATCCAGAACCCGAAACCCGAAACTCACTAACTTTCCAATGTGGATAAAACACGGTTTATGCTATTTAGCGTAACGTGCTGAATACTATCTTCGCTGGAATTACAGGCCCCTACCTGTCCGGATTCCCGTTTCCCCGGGGTGGTAGGCATATTCTGTGCAAGATTTCTCTATGGGTGAACAGGTTATCGTGGTTGATTCCCGCAATCGTGAGCTGGGTGTAATGGATAAAACCGAAGCACATAAGCTTGGCGTTCTTCATAGGGCGTTATCCGTATTTCTCTTTAATTCAAAAGGTGAAATGCTTATTCATCGCCGCGCAATGGGAAAATATCATTCTTCCGGTTTGTGGTCCAATACCTGTTGCAGTCATCCGCGTCCAGGTGAAGCTGTTGCTGATGCTGCTTTTCGCCGTTTGAAAGAAGAAATGGGAATAAGCGCTGAACTGACGGAGGTTTTTGATTTTATTTACAAGGCAGATTTGGGCAACGGACTTTATGAGCACGAAGCAGATCATGTTTTTATCGGCAAGACGGATGCAGATGCAAAGCCGGATGCAGATGAAGTGATGGATTGGAAGTGGGTGAATATAGAAGAGATATCAAAAGATATGGATGTAAATCCAAAGAATTACACAGTTTGGTTTCAGCTCATATTTAAAGATGTGGTGAAGCGAATGAGAGATATGGGTTAGAAAAATAAAAGTTTAAGAATAAAAAAAGGCTGCCATTTCTGACAGCCTTTCTCATTTGCAATTATTTCGTTTACTCCACAATAAGCTTAGTAGTAGAAACTGATTCGCCTGTGCGGACTTCAACCATGTAGATACCGCTTGCAAAACCAGCAGTATTAACAGGAAGAAGAAGATCGCCGTTCAGCTCGCCATAATTGTTTGTAGCAATTACTTTACCTGTTACATCTCTGATCGTCATAACAACAACCTGTGGTGTAGAAAGGCTCACTTGCAATTGTGCATCTCCGACAGTTGGATTCGGGAAAACATTTACAGAGAAGCCGGGAAGATACATGGTGTTTGTTCCTGTAACATACCCGTTAGTGATCGCTTCGTTTACAGTTGCAGTTGAACCGTTGTTTACAATTCCGCTTGGCTCAATTAACATTCCGATGATGTGCATGCTGTTAATGTCCCATGCAGCAGGAACGTTAAATGTGTAATTGAACGTTTGTGAATAACCATTGGCAACAACCGCAGGGAAACCTGTTCCGCCTGCGAAGGAAGGAGAAATTGCGCGTGCAACATGATCGTATTCCATGATGGTATAAGATACTGAGCTACCATAATTTTCAAATCCACCCATCGGACCTGCAGCATTATTTCCATAAGCATTTGACTGGTTGTAAGTAGAACCTGTTCCCGTTACATTATCTTCAGTAAGCACACAATTCACTTTCCATGCAGATGTTGCGCTTCCTGTAAAATTGTAAGTGATAGAAACATCCAGCTGACCTGTAGTAGAATTGTATTGTGCCCCGTTTACCATTGTAGCAACACCAGGAAGAACAACTGCTTGCAGGAATTCACCTTCTAATAAAGAAGGATCAACTTCAGGATTACGGTCAACCAGCGAGCTTGGGTAACCACCGATCAACGCGCCGATAGCAGCATCGTAAGCACTTACTACCATTGGATCACCATTGTGAACTGCAATTCCGGCCCAGTAACCTGCATAAGTATTTTCCATGTAATCCATGAACACAGCACCACGCGGACACCACTGGCACCATGTACCTGTAGCTTCTTCACCAACAACAACTTTACCCGGAGCAGGAACAACCGTGATGTTTACATTTTGTGTTCCTGTATCATCCGAAGCATCACCATCTGCACCTAATCCATTAACATTGGAAACGGTAACTGATAATAAATTGTTTCCTGAAATAAGTGTTGCAGGCGTTGCAAACTGAAGTGAATAAGAAGCAAGCGATGCAATATTTACTGCGGTTACATTCTGACTGATCGTTCCGCTGTTATAGGTGTAAGAAATCGTGAATGATGTGATTGCAGTTGTTCCGAGGTTACGGATAGTTGTTGCAAAATTACGTGACTGACCAACGATTCCTGTGAACGATGCCGGAGCTTGTGTTGCAGGATTAAGAGTTCCTACAGCAGTAACTGCAGCATTCAATGTCGGAAGCACGTAAGGAGTGTGCGTGTAGCTAACATCATCAATGTAAAAGCTCGACTGACCATTTCCATTATACGCTGCAAGATTTGCAGGATAAATATCAATAGAAGCGATTTGATTTACAGTGTTTGAAAATGAAGCAGACAAAACGTTATTGATATAAACATCCCAAACGTTCGTATTCAATTTAATATCAAAGCGCAATTCGAACCACTGGTTCATCGGGTAAGTGGTTTGTCCCAACATACCGTTTGTATTGGTGAAATACATATCGCCATTCTGGTTCATATGACATTCCATCGCATAGAGCGCACCGATTGTTGTGCTTCCCTGGAAATTGAAATAAGCGCCTTTTCCTGTTTCCACAAACATTGCCATTTCATAGGCGAATGTTCCCGTGTTGTACATTCCGCCAAAGGGAAGAACCTGATCTTGTGGTCCGCCATTAGCAGCAGTAGAAACATACTTCACAGATTTAGAACCTGCGGGAGTATTGTTCATTACGTTATTTACCTGTGCATCTTCAGTTGTGCTTGAAGCGCCGCTCCAGGTTGTCCATTGTGGCTGAGGACCGAGATAAGTTCCGACAGCATAAGATTCGAAATCATCGGAAAAAGATGACTGAGCAAATAATGCAGAACACAGCAATGTCGCAGCAGCAAGTGTGTATAGTTTTTTCATGGCTTAAGTAAGGTGTAAAGTTTGAATGGCTAAGTTACTAAAAATAGGGCTGTTTTCATAGTTGGTCATTTCCTGCAAATGAACGGTTAAAATAGGAGGAGAGTGGTTGTTGGGTTAAAAAGTTTCGGGTTCCGTGTTTCGGGTTTCGTCCGGTCACAATCGGGAAGGTTTCGGGAGTCGAAACGGAGAATTAAACTTTACCTGCACGCTTGTTTTATCTTTGATACTATGAAAATGGTTACAACAGCATTAATTGGTATGGTCCTGTTTACGGTAATTATTGCTATTTCTTCATGCTCAGCTACCGACAAAAGAAAACCGACGCACGTTTTGGATTTCGGTTCTAATGATTTGAAAGAAGAAAAGTTAAGAGGAAAAGTTAAACTATTAAAATCTAATGGAGCTAACGGCCCAAATGGATATGAAACAACTTATAGTTTTGATTCGTTAGGATTTCTCTATGAAAAAAAGACTTGGTCCAATTTGAAGGAATCTAAAACTATTTATTTTCATGCAAATAACTTATTGGTTTGGCAAAAGCATCTTTATGACGATGAAATCAAAGACAGCACTATATATGTTAGCAATGAAAATGGTAATGTGATTAAAGCGATCTCTTATATTTTTAATAGCGACACAATCGTGACTTCCGAGATATGTTATTTCTATTCGGGACATAAAAACTTTGCAAAATCAATTTTAATTGGTTCAAATAAGGATACTTTTTTAATTAAAGAAAATATACTTGATAGCAATGGTAAAATACTTAGTAGAGTTGCTTTTTGTCCCCCACGTAAATCGAACTTAAATTTTTCTATCTCTAAAATGTATTTCGATGGAAATGGGAATTGTATAATGGATTCTATCTTTTTCAACGGACTACATACCGGGTTAAATAAATTTTTATATGATGAATTCGGGAATGAAATTGAATCAACTAACAGTAATATTCTTGGGATTCCTCAGACGATTACAACTTCATATATTTATGATGACTTCGAAAACTGGATAAAATCAGAGTCAATCACCAATGCAGACGAAAAAGGCAAGCATATTATTTCCCGAACAATCACATATTATTAAAATCTTGAATCTTGAATTGGTCTTGACTTTATTTTAGATGATATTTTATAGCAGGAATCGATAACTTGCAGTCGGTCCCTATTCGAAATAACCCTGATGCACGATTTTCCTCTTGGCTTATTCACAGTATTATTGTGTGCAGCCGGTTATTTTTTTTCATGGAGATTTTGGGTCAAAGACAATTATAAAATCGCGGTTTTTCTTCTTTTGATTTGCGGTTTTGCTCTCCGGCTTTTTGTTTCGGGTGATGCTTACCTGCACGAGTGGGATGAAAAGTATCATGCCGTTGTGTCCAAAAATCTGATGGAGCATCCTTTAACGCCTGTTCTTTATAAGGATCCCGCACTTCCATACGACTATAAAGACTGGTCTGCGAATCATATCTGGGTACACAAACAACCGCTTCCGCTGTGGACAATGTCGGCAAGCATGGCATTGTTCGGTATTAATGAACTTGCCTTGCGGATTCCATCCATCATTTTTACCACGATCGGAATCTGGCTGACGTTTTTTATCGGGAGCTTTTTTTTCGATAAAAAAGCCGGCTTCATCGCAGCATTTCTTTTTTCTGTTAACGGAAGGTTGATCGAACAAACCGCAGGACGTGTAGCGACAGATCATATTGATGTATCCTTTCTCTTTTTTATAGCACTCGCAATTTATTTCGGAATAAAATTCGTTCAGAAAGAGAAATCAATTTATAATGTCCTTGTTGGTATTTGTATCGGTGCTGCAATTTTATCGAAGTGGTTGCCGGCATTGATCGTTTTTCCTGTTTGGATTTTAATTGTCATCGATTCCGGAAAATTCAAACCGCGTCAAATCGTTTTCCAGCTTTTGCTCATAACAATAACCTGCACCGTACTATTTCTTCCCTGGCAACTTTATATCTATAGCGCATTTCCACTTGAAGCAAATTGGGAAGCCGCATATAATTTGAAACATATTACAGAAGAGCTGGGCGGACAAAAAAGTTCTGTCTTTTCATTTGTCGAATGGATACATACCAATTATGGCGACTTAATTTATTTGCCATTAGCCTGGTTTACTTTTAGAATAGTAAAGGACAGGTACGATTTAAAACGCCTCGCAATCTTGGTTTGGTTTTTAATCCCATTCCTGTTTTTTTCATTCGCAAAAACGAGAATGCAGGGATATCTCGTGTTTGTTGCACCTGCGTTATTTTTAATGACAGCAGACTTCTGGATGATGCTTTCCGTTTATAAAATAAATCACAAATTCAAATGGGTTTTCAATTTGTTAATGATCCTGCTCATCCTTTTGCCATTACGTTATGCAATCGAACGTGTAAAGCCAATGGAAAACAGGCGCAGGGAATCAGCATGGATCACGGAGCTGAAAAATCTGAATGAAAGAAAGATCAAAAAAGGAATCCTGCTGAATTATGACAGGCCGATAGATGCGATGTTTTATACCGGTATGGTTGCTTACACCTGGATTCCGGAACAAAAAGTTATTCTTGATCTGATTGAAAAAGGATATACGATCATAATCAAGAACGATGAAAATATACCTGATAACATCCGGATGATAAAAGGTGTGTCAATAAAAAACTTCAGCAGCACCGAAAAGTAGTTTTCTCATAAACCAAGCTTTTTGATTTCTCAAACATTCAACCCGAAACTTTTTTAAACCGAAACACGAAACTCACAACCCCGAACCATTTTTATTTTTCCACATTGATTTTCATTTTGTTGAAAAACAAAACCTGTTTTAGATCGCATTAGTTCTGTTTCTCCGCCTTTATGAAGTAATTTAGCGACCGCAATGGAAAATTTCGTCGTCTCCGCCCGCAAATACCGTCCCGCCCTGTTTAATACAGTGGTCGGACAAACGGCGATTACCACGACGCTCAAAAATGCGATCAAGCACAATCATCTTGCTTCGGCATTTTTATTCTGCGGTCCGCGTGGTGTGGGAAAAACAACCTGCGCACGTATCCTCGCAAAAACAATCAATTGCACCAATCTCACCGCTGATACCGAAGCTTGCAACCAATGTGAATCCTGCACCTCTTTTAATGACGGACAGGCAATTGACATCATGGAGCTTGACGCGGCTTCCAATAATTCGGTAGACGATATCCGCAACCTTGTGGATACTGTTCGCATTCCGCCGCAATTGATGGAAAGCAATCCGAATGCAAAGAAAGTATACGTGATCGATGAGGTTCACATGCTTTCTGCTGCGGCGTTTAACGCATTCCTCAAAACACTTGAAGAGCCGCCACGTTACGCGATCTTTATTCTTGCTACTACAGAACGTCATAAAATTCTGCCAACTATTTTATCACGTTGTCAGATTTTCAACTTCAACCGCATCCAGGTTGATGATATTGCAACACATCTTGAATTCATTGCGAAAAGTGAAGGAGTAGAAGCAGAGCAGGACGCGTTGCACGTTATTGCTCAAAAAGCAGATGGCGCTTTACGTGATGCGTGTTCCATCTTTGACCAGGTCGTCAGCTTTGCAGGAAATAAGCTTTCTTATAAAGCAGTGATCGAAAACTTAAACGTGCTCGATTACGATTATTATTTCCGCATGACCGATCATTTGCTGGAAGAAAATATTCCTTCTTCATTGCTTGTGTTCAATGAAATTCTTGCAAATGGTTTTGACGGACATAATTTCATTTCCGGTTTAGCAGAACATTTCAGGAATTTATTGGTTTGCAAAGATCCTGCAACGCTCGCTTTATTGGAAACAGGACAGAATATTCGTGAACGTTATAAAGCACAATCAGAAAAAAGCAGCGTTCCGTTTTTATTGCGTGCGCTCAAAGTGGTGAACAATTGTGATGTCAATTACAAAAGCGCGAGGAACCCACGGTTACTTGTCGAATTTGCCCTCATGCAATTGACCGCCATTCCCGGAACTTTAGTTTCCGGTGAAAAAAAAAATGACGAACCTGAACTAATCTTCGGTACAAAAGCGTCTCCGGTACTTTCTCAGCATTCTCCTGTCGTTGAAAATCAGTCGTCGGTTGTCAGTCCACAGTTGTCAGTTGTCAATAGTCAGCAGGCTGTTGTTGAGGCACAACATCCAGTAACTAATGTTCAACCGGTTAAAGCGGAAGTTGTTGCTCAGCCAATTCAAACTGCTGCCGCTGTTGTTGCTCCTGCAGGAAAAAAGACATTGCTAAAATCTTCACCGAGCATTTCCAGCTTTACACGCGTTGAAGAAAAGAAGGAAGCTTATTCAGCAAGCACCACCATCAATCAGCCTTCTATTGATTTTTCACAAGAGCAATTGGAAGCAGCATGGTTGGCATATGCTGAAACTGTAAAAGACAAAAAGCGGCAGATGGATTTTTCCATTCTCACTGCAAATAAGCCCATAAAAGTTGCTGATAAGCTGGTTCAGTTTACGGTTCAGAATAAAACTGCGGAAGAACGGATCAACGAAGATAAAACCGACTTGATGATCTTCCTCAGAAAGCAGCTGAAGCATTTTGATTTTTCGCTGGATATTACTGTCAGCATGGCTGAAGGTGTGGCAATGATCTATACACCCGCAGATAAATTCAAACATTTAGCGGAGATCAATCCGGCTTTGCTCAAGCTGAAGCAGACTTTTGATTTGGATACGGAGTATTAGAACAAAAAATCAAAGGAAAGAAATCCAAATCCCAATTGAATTAGTTCAAAGAATTTGGTTCTTGCACTTACGTAATGATCAATTGTTTTCCCGGAGCAACATCCTTGCTTCCTTTTAGCACCACAAGATAATTTCCCGGCATTGCTCCACTCACATCTAACTGCGCTTCATTTGAGTCTGCATTTAATGGCCGGGATAAAATTGTTTTTCCATTCGCATCAGTGATAATTACTTCCAGCGACGTTTCAGTAACATCACACTGATGCGAATGGAAAAACAATTTTATCCCGGCCATTAAATGCAGACTCAAATGAAG
>JBKJMR010000548.1:0-4482 GCA_046596275.1 Bacteroidia bacterium
AAAACGGGTAGACAGAAGTAACCGAATTTTCTTTTATGTTCTGGTAAATAACATTCGAGCATAAAATCATAACCGAACAAACTTTTCAATCGTTCGCGGCGAATAATTGTATTGTCGAACGGAGAAAAAATAACCGCCTTACCAGTTTCTTTTTTCATCGTTAATCGATAATCTGGTAATTGGTAATAATGCTCTTTAACCGAATCTATATTTACTTGTGCAATCTCACCGGCAGCTAACATTTCTCTAAGCGAATGTGAAACAAACGGATGCATTCCCTTGCGCAAATGCGTCATGTCTTTCAGCGATGCAATTCCATGAGCACGGATGGTGGAATGAATTAAATGGGCAGCCATTTCTTCCTGCGATGGAAGCGTTGTGTTTATCGATGCCGGTAAAACGCGGTCGGTTAAATCGTAAATTTTTTGAAATCCTTTTCGTTCAACGATCATGATCGAACCGTCCTGGAATAATTGTTCGAGCGCAATCTTGGCAGGCTTCCAGTCAAACCAGCTTCCTCTGCGCTTATCAGTTTCAAAATCTTTGGATTGCAATGGACCTTCTGCTTTTATTTTATCAAGCACATATCTATGGATCTTCTTGTCTTTTGCAAACCAGTGTTTTCGCCCGAGAATAAATTCATTCTTCCGCACCAGGCTAAACCTGAAATCTTCCATTGGTAAAAACGCAGCGGCATGACTCCAATATTCAAAAATCTTTTTCTCACGCATTAATTCATTCAGCTGATTTTGATTGTACCCATCTGTACGTAACCACAGCGTATGATGATGCGCACGTGCAACCACAGCCAGCGTGTCGAGCTGCACATAACCAAGATGACGAATTGTATTCAGCGCACCTGTTTTGCCTTTGCCAAATGAATTGCCTATTCCTTGTGCATTAAGGGCAATTGCTATAGCTTCGTTTTTGGAAAGAGTTTTTTTGTTTTTCACATTAAAGTAAATCGAATGGCTAAGGTATAAATCAAATGAATAAGTGATTTGATTTTAAATCCCTGCTTCATCAAACGTTTTCTGGTTTTTTATTTTTCTGCATAAATGCTGTTCCATTTTCTGCACTTAATGTATGAGAAGCAGAATGGAAAATGGATAAATAATAGTAAGTAGAAAATTCATGACATAAAAAGAGACAAGTTCTTTTTTTTGAAAATAAAAGCGAGTCCGTTAAGTTGCAATTCCTCCATCAAATACAAAGCATAAATGATGTTTTCCAAAATGGTTGGTCTTGGCTGTATTTTTTTTGTTTTCAAATAAAGTACGCTAATCAAGAATAGAGGACTTTGTTGGAAATTGGGAGTTAAGGCAAAAATTGGCAATCAATTCATTTTTCTATAAATTAACTCAGAGGGAAAGGAGTACAACAAGAACGAAAAAACTGATAAAAGTCTAAACTTTGTAAGTAAGATTACTTAAAGTAAAGAAACAGCAAACATCAAAGGCTAAAAAAGCCCTTTGCAACGCGACATTTGTTTTTCGGTTCCATTCCGTTACTCAAAATGCTTCAACTTCTTCGCAAACCATTTATCCACAGCGGTTTGATCGATAAGCGTTTATACTTATCTTTAAGGTATGGTAAGAACGTTGCTGGTTGCATCTCTCATTTTATTCCTTTCGGGAAATATCCGGTTGTCTGCTCAATGTGCTGATAGCTCGCTTGTGCAATACGGCGCTTATTGTGATCCGCAATGGATTCCTGTTTGTGGTTGCGATGGTATTACGTATAGGAACGATTGTTTTGCGCGCAACAGTGGTTTGCTCCAGTGGAACTACGGCATTTGCGATGCGATTGATTTTGATTTTAATCCGAATCCCGTTGATCCTTTTAATGATTACGTTAATATAAATGCAATCATAAAAACACCGGGTTTCATGCAGGTGCAGCTGATGGATCGTTTCGGCAGACTTTTTTATTCGACTGCCTACACTAATCCCGGACAGATGTCATTCCAGATGGCGGTGAGAGGTTTTCCTGCAGGATTATATTACATCCTGATTTATTGCGCTGATGGATATAAAGTGCGCAAGCTGGTGATCACGGATGTGTTTTAGGGTAATGTGTTAGGTGACGAGTGACAGGTGGCAGGTGACGGGTGTGAGGTGAAAGGTTGTAATTTATACTTTGCTTTTTTATTTTTACCAATCACCTCCGCCGCGGCGGACACCAATCACATTTTTTTTCCCTGATCTTATGGAATCTCCCGTCCGTCAGCATCTCTTAGGTGAATCTTTAAAAAAGATAGCCTATGCAGTATGTAATTTCTCTTCTCCGTCAACCCGCGTGGTTAAACTTCCTTCTGCCGTTCCGAAATGCCATTGATTGGTTTAAAAGTGATGCGCGGCATTATCAGGTTCTTTTTCAATTAAGTTTTTTGCTCTACGGAATTTTTGCGCTCGATTGGGAGCTTCCGTTAATGCGGTTTAATATTGTGATCCTCGCATGTCTTGGCGTGCAGACTTTATTCATCCTGCTTAAAACAAAAGACTGGACAGGATTAAAAAGTGCGCTTATCACCGCGTTCAGCTTATGCCTGATGCTCGCTGCAAACAGCACATGGACATTTGTTCTCGCAGCGATACTTGCAATATCAAGCAAATTTTTCCTGAAAATAAACGGCAAGCATATTTTCAATCCTGCAAATTTCGGGATCATGATAACGCTGATGATCACAGGCGATGCATGGATCTCACCCGGACAATGGGGAAGCAATGCATTATTGCTAATGCTTGTTGGCTGTACCGGACTTGTTGTTTTGCTAAAAGTAAAACGACTTGACACTGCTTTTGCATTTTTAATTGCATTCCTCGGATTAAGCTTTATCCGCAACATTCTTTATCTCGGATGGCCGGCAGATTTTTTCTGGCATCAATTCAGCACCGGCTCACTTTTACTTTTCTCTTTCTTCATGATCACCGATCCGATGTCAACACCATCATCAAAAAAAGCAAGGATCATCTGGGCATTGCTCGTCGGCGCGCTCACCTGGTACATCTCCACCAAACTTTTCGTTCACACCGCACCATTATGGGCACTCTTCTTATTAAGCCCCCTCGTGCCTGTATTCGACAGATTCTTCAAGCAGGAAAAATTTCAATGGGTAAAGTAGTATTGAGTATTTAGTATTGAGTATTGGGACTGTGTTCAGGAAAGCTGGCATAAACATTTATTCAATTTTTTACTCAATACTCAATACTAAATACTCCATACTCCATACTCAATCACCCAGTCACTAAATCACCCAGTCACTAAATCCTTCCACGTCATGAAAAAGATAGTTCTAACGATTACAGCTTTTTCGCTTGCTTTTAACGGGTTCACATTTTGTGGATTCTATGTAGCTAAAGCGGATACAAAACTTTTTAATAAAACGTCCCAGGTAATTATTTGCCGCGATGGAAATAAAAACACCATCACCATGTCGAGCGATTTCGAAGGTGATGTGAAAGATTTTGCAATGGTTGTTCCGGTGCCGGTTGTGCTCGAACAAAAAGACATTCGTGTTGTCGAACGTTCATTGTTTGATAAGCTCGATGCGTATTCTTCGCCGCGGCTTGTTGAATATTATGATAGCGATCCGTGCGAAACTTATTATTACAGGAATTATCCAATGTCGACCGCCGGCGTTTCACGTTCTGAAGACATGGACGATAAAATTGCGACTACAAAAGAAAGTAAGCATAATGTTACCATCGAAGCAAAATATACTGTCGGCGAATATGATATTTTGATTTTGTCGGCGAAAGAATCAGGTGGACTGGAACTATGGCTTACAGAGAACGGTTATAAAATTCCAACCGGCGCAAAAGAAGTGTTGGATCCATATATCAAAAGCAATATGAAATTTTTTGTGGCGAAAGTTAATCTTGGAAATTACACTAGCGCAGGTGCTGTTCCGCTGCGCCCGTTACAAGTTACTTTCGATTCACCGAAATTTATGCTGCCGATCCGTCTTGGAATGGCGAATGCTGATTCGGAGCAAGACATGATTGTGTATGCGTTTTCAAAAACAGGACGTATTGAAACAACCAACTATCGCACCGTGCAGGTTCCGACAGATATGAAAGTTCCGTTGTTCGTTGTAAATGAATTCGGACCTTTCTACAAAGATCTTTACACACGTGCGTGGAAGCGTGAAGATAAAAATGTGGTGTTCCTCGAATACGCGTGGGAAGTTAGTCCGATGCAGAATGTATTTTGTGATCCGTGCGTTGGAGATCCGCCGATGGTGCAGGAATTGAAAGAGTCGGGTGTAACGTGGCTTGAATCGAAAGGGCAGGATTATCACACCGGTGGAAATGTGTATGACGGAAAAGTTTATTTCACACGTTTGCATATTACGTACGGACGCAGCACTTTTCCGCAAGACTTAATGTTCCAGGAAACGCCGAATAAAAGCAACTGGCAGGCACGTTATGTTTTAACACATCCTGCATCCAGCGGATTTGATTGCGACAAAGGACAAAC
>JBKJMR010000573.1:0-4022 GCA_046596275.1 Bacteroidia bacterium
GGAAGGACGTTTTGCATTCCCTTCAGCTTTATCAACGATAATTATCTGGCGACATTCTTTACGCTTCAATGAATCACAAACAATTACTCTTACTTCTCCTTCATGTCCCGGAGGCGGTGCTGGTGTGCGCATGATGATTGTTTCACGTGATCCCGGAGGAAGGGGTGGAGCGGGTGGGCGTGGCGGTGCAGGAACGCGTTTAAATTCTGTCCCTGGTGGTAACGAATCTATTTCAATCATTCTTTCGATTACAAAAGGTTGCATGCTATCGCCGGGCATTCGTGGTGGTGGCATTTCGATTCCCTGCGTTTCAAGCCATACCATCAGCGCGTCGTGTTGTGCTTTTGCAACCGAGGTATCGATATCCGTTATTACACCATTTTCAATTTTCATAATTTTCACATGAATGGAATCATGCTGTGCAGTTTGTGCACTTGCGGCCAGCGCCAATCCGACACCTGCGCTGAGTAAAAACATTCTTAGTTTCATAGCTTTATTTTTTAGTTTGAATGATCTGCAACAAACGTAGAGCGAATCATCTGGCAAGGCGGTTAACGACCTCGTAAAAAGCGTTAATGAAAGGTTAACACTGGATTTCATTGAACCCTGCAGTGTAAATTTGAACCATGAAGCATAAGCGGTTTCGCCGGATACTTTTTGCCATGACCATTGTTCTTACAGGCGTTATCTGCCTGCAAGTGTATTGGCTGGATAAGGCAGTGATGCTTGAAAAGAAAAGTTACACGGAGAAAGTGCGCGATGCAATGGTAAATGCCACTGCCCGCATTGAATCGGAAGACGCATTTAACCTGATCACGAATGAATTTTTACCGGAGCGAATGCCCTTTGAAGTGCGCGATTGTGTCATCGTTCGAACTGATTCACTTGAACGTGCAATCATCCGCGCAAGGATTCCTCATCCGCCTGAACCGCCTTTTCCGCCGCCGGGTGAAAGAATTAAAATCAGCATCAGGAGAGATTCGGTTTTTATTGCTGATACTTCAACGCGGCTGCTGGTCTTGCGCAAAGAAGAGCGAATGAAAAAAGCGGTTAAAGGTGCGTGGATGGAATACGTTTATAAATCCGGTGGAGCAGGGGAGCGCCTGCAAAAACAGCAGATCAGCGATGCGCTGGAAGAAAGTTTTACCAATGCGCAGATCAAAGGTGATTTTGATTTTGCTGTGAATGACAAACGAAACAATACGCTTTCATTCCTTTCTGATTCGTTGCGTTCAACCGATTTTCAAAAAGCAACATTCAGGGTTCCGCTTTTTCCGAGCGATATAAATCCGAATGGCGATGAGCTGCTGTTGCTGATGGATGATCACCACGGAGAAATTTTGCGTTCGTTATGGCCGCAGTTTTTTATCTCGCTGTTGTTTACGATTTCTTTGATACTTGTTTTTTTCATGACGTTCCGTGAAGCGTTGAAGCAGAAAAAAATATCGGAGATCAGGAATGATTTTATTAATAACATGACGCACGAATTCAAAACACCGATCGCAACCATTTCATTGGCGGCAGATACGGTTATGAATGAAGCCGTAATTCATGATCCTGAAAGTGTGCGGAAATATTCGGAGATCATCAAAAGAGAAAATCGCAGGATGAACGACCAGGTGGAAAAAGTGCTGGAGCTGGCATTGACAGAAAAAAAAGAATTGACAGTGGTAAAGGAGCCTGTGGATTTAAACGATCTGCTTGCACGACTTGTGAATATTATGGCTTTGCAGGTAAATGCGCGCAATGGAAAGATTGGACTTTCTGCGATCAAACAACCAATGCTTATTCATGGTGATGCATTTCATTTGGAAAGAGTTTTCCTGAACCTGCTGGATAACGCGATCAAATATTCGAAAGCTGTTCCTCAAATTAAAATTGATGTATTCGAAAAGAATAATTTTATCACCATTGAGATTTCAGATAATGGAATTGGTATTTCGAAGGAAGAGCAGAAAAGGATATTTGACCGGTTTTATCGTGTGTCAACCGGCGATCTGCATAATGTAAAAGGTTTTGGCCTTGGACTCAGCTATGTGAAAACAATTGTTGAGCTTCACCATGGAATAATTGAAGTGGAAAGTAAGCTATCCAAAGGAAGTATTTTCCGGATTAAATTTAAAAAATGACAGAACCGGTTTCCATCCTGCTTGTTGAAGATGATAAAAGTTTCGGAGGTGTTCTGCGCGATTATCTTTCGCTGAATGGCTATAAAGTTTTATTGAGTGAAGATGGCGAACATGCGATTGCTGTTTTTGAAAATGGGAAATTCGATCTTGTCATTACAGATGTGATGATGCCGTTCAAAGATGGCTTTACGCTTGCAGAAGAGATCAGAAAAATAAATATAAACATGCCGTTGATCTTTCTCACTGCACGTTCACAAAAAGAAGATGTGCTGCGTGGCTATCGTGCAGGTGCAGATGATTATATTCCAAAGCCATTTGACTCAGAAGTGCTTTTGTATAAAATCAAAGCCGTGCTTTCGCGGAAGCAATCCAATTCGATTGAACAAACAGTTTTTACATTAGGCAAATTCAAATTCAACATCGCTGAACGTTTATTAACCGGTGGTGAAAATCCGGAGCGACTTTCTCCGAGAGAATCAGAATTGCTTCAGCTGCTTGCTTCGTTTTCAAATCGTGTGCTTTCGAGACAAGATGCGTTAAAAAAGATCTGGGGCGATGACAGCTATTTTAATGCGAGAAGCATGGATGTGTATGTTGCACGTTTGCGCAGAAAATTAAAAGCAGATCCACGCATACAAATTGAAACCGTCTACGGCACCGGATTTAAACTTTGCATTCCATAGTCAGTAGTCAGGAGTTTGGAGGTAGAAATTAGTATTAGCTGTAATCTGTCATTTGTAATCTGTCATTTGTAATCTGTAATTTGTATCAGTAATTTATTTCCCTGACCACCGGCAACTGGCAACCGACGACTGACCGCGCACATCCGACAACTGAAATAAATTTGCACAACCCGTTTCCACGAATATCTTTGTAATGAATTCTCTATCTCCCCCCAATAGAGTGTAAAGAGAATCTTATGCTAAAGCTTTCCGTTTTTACAACGACGCTCGATCCGAGAGGATTTGTTTATTCACTCGTTCGCGCTGGTTCTGAAATTCAGCTGGATGATGCGCAAGAGAATACAGCAACTGTCATTCGTATTTCAGGAGGTGCAAATTATCCCATTCTTGTTGATCTGAGGGAAATAAAATCTATTTCCAAAGAAGCCCGTGATCATTTTTCCATGCGCGGCAGAAAACCAAATGTTACAGCAATTGCAATGCTGGTATCATCGCCTTTGAGCAGAATCATCGGCAATTTTTTTCTCGGACTGAATCGCCCAACAGTTCCGACACGATTATTTACCTCTGAGAAAGAAGGGGTTTCGTGGATAAAAACATTAAACTGAAAGGGTGAGGATGAAAAAAGAATCTAAAATCTTAGATAAAGTGATGCAGCTTTCCGGTATTAAACCGAAGAAAGACGAAACCGAGGAGCAGACAATTTTACGCGGCCTTGATGTGATTGACAGGAATGTGCAGCGTGAAAAAGTAGAAAAAGAATCCTGCAATTCGCGTGTCAACCAGATTCTTGATGTGATGACTTCTTATGCAAAGCTCGATTATTCGCCTAAGGCTAAGATGTCTGACAATCTTGATTTTATTGATGCGCTGGCTTCCGGAATCAATATGTTGGGAGAAGAGCTGAAAGACTCGACCGTTTCTTTGCATGAGAAAAAAGTCATGCTGAAAGAAATTCATCACCGGGTAAAAAATAATCTGCAAATCATATCAAGCTTATTAAATCTGCAGTCCGGCCAGATTGAAGACGCAACTTTCAAAGAAAAATACCGTGTAAGCCGCGATCGGATTCGTTCCATGGCGCTGGTGCATGAGAAATTGTATGAGTCTGAAAATCTTGCACTCGTAGATTTCAGCGATTATGTAAAATCATTGGCCAATTCACTTAACGTAAGCTACAATCCGGATATACTTCGCATCGGGATGAACA
>JBKJMR010000625.1:0-5905 GCA_046596275.1 Bacteroidia bacterium
GAAATACAAAAACCAGGAAAAACAAAGAGAAAATGATAAGCTTACTTATGAAAATAAATTGAACACCATTGAAAATAATAAACAGAAAGAAAAAAATAAATGGATCTTAATTTCGTCCGGTGCAGGATTAGTGCTTATCCTCTTTATCTTTTTTCTCTTCTATCGTAATGCACAGATAAAAGCAAAAGCGGCAGAACAACAAAAAGTTACCAAAGCAATTTTCGAAAGCGAGCAGAAAGAACGCATCCGCATTTCACGCGATCTGCATGATAATGTTGGTACACAATTAAGCTTGATTAGCAACGATATTGAATGGATCACACATCCATTGAAAACATTTACTGAAGCCGAAAAAACAGAAAAGCTTGAATCAATCGGAAGCGCTTCGAAGGAAGTGATCAATACCTTGCGTGAAACCATCTGGGCGCTGAACAAAGAAGAAGTTTCCTTCGAAGAATTTGCTGATAAGCTCAAGGCGCATGTGCAAAAACAAGTGAGGCTCAGTAAAAATGTACAGCCTTCCTTCACAGAAAATTTAGATTCAAACATCATGCTCGGACCTTCCGAAGCGCTCGGACTTTTCCGCATCTGCCAGGAAGCAATTGCGAATTCATTAAAATATGCGCAATCCGATAAGCTGTATATTTCCCTGAATTCAAGCGGGGAAAAATATGAGCTCATCATTTCAGATCATGGAAAAGGTTTTGACAAAAATGCTCTTGATCGCGACAAAAATTATGGATTGGCAAACATGAAATTCAGGGCCGAAGAAATTTCATGTGCAATAAACATCGATTCGTCGCTTGAAAAAGGAACAATCGTCACCATTGCCAAAAAATAGCACACATGCGTTATGCTCAAATTTCATTGATAGACTATATTTGAGATATGCCATACAGGATCGCAATCGTGGATGATCGTCCACAAAACATTTCTTCGCTGTCAGAAAAAATTGTTTTTTCGGGTGAAGTAACCGTGCTTTTTACAGCGCAGAACGGAAGTGAATTCATGGAAAAATTAAAATCACTTCCTATCGACAGACTACCGCAAGTGGTGCTCATGGATATCGATATGCCTGTCATGAATGGTATCGAAGCCGTTCGCAACAGCCATGCGATCTATGATAATATTCGTTTTATCATGCTCACTGTTTTTGATGACGACGATAAATTGTTCGAAGCAATTCAAGCCGGCGCCGATGGTTATTTGCTCAAAGAAGAGCGTGTCGATGTTATTATCCAATCCATCCGCGAAGTGATCGACCGTGAAGGCGCACCTATGTCGCCACGTATTGCGCGCAAAGCGTTGAAGTTGCTTACCGCTTCCGCTGCGCCCGTTGCACAGGAAGAAAAAGCAGGTTCAACTTTGTCAGACAGGGAAATGGATATTCTGAAAGAGCTTGTCAATGGATTAGAGTATAAACAAATCGCCGAAAAACTTTTCATCAGTCCGCATACCGTAAGAAAGCACATTTCCAATATTTACGAAAAGTTGCATGTAAGCTCTAAAACACAAGCGGTGAAATTGGCATTGAAGAATAAATGGGTTTAGTTGTTCTCTCGCCGACCAATGTCATTAAGTTAAGTGCATTTTACTTCCGATTAATTCCGTTACTGAGAGAACAGGTCGCACCTACGGCGCTTTTTTTTGTTGGGATCTCTTTTGGTTATAGACGGGTCGCACCTACGGCGCTAAATTCAATTGCAACCTGTCTATAATCTAACCCAACAAAAACTTCTAAGCGCCGTAGGTGCGACCTGTCTATAAATAAACCTACAAACTCATCTTAAAGCGCCGTAGGTGCGACCTGTCTATAAATAAACCTACAAACTCATCGTAAAGCGCCGTAGGTGCGACCTGTTCTCATGAAGGAAATCTCCCTCGTAGAAGGAATCTTTCCAGGCAATCTAATTCTTACTACTTGATTCCCCTCGAAAAAAAAACTTTCTTCCATAACTCTTTCCATACTTCGTAACTTCGCGCACGCCGGAAAATAACCGGCTGCCCCCAATGATCATTCTGCGTTTTTTCAAATCGCTTTTCGGAATTTATGCTGCGTTGTTTTTCATCGTAACGTTGCTGGTCGCTACGCCGCTTTATTTTTTCGTCTTCCTTTTCCTGTCAGATAAAAAAGCGCCGCACATCGCACACAAAATTATTTCCCGTTCATGGGCGCGCGTGCTTACATGGGGATTTTTCACGCCTATGCGCATTAAAAACAGCGCTTACATTCACGAAGACAAAGCGTATGTCATGATCGCCAATCATCGTTCACAGCTTGATATTCCGCTGTATGCATTGGCCAGCAAAAACACTTTACGTTTTCTTGCAAAAGCAGAATTGACAAAAATTCCGTTGCTCGGATTTATCATTCGTAAATTATACATGACAGTCAATCGCAAAGACCGCCACGACAGAAACCGCAGCATCGAAATTATGCGTCGCTCGCTCGATGAAAATATTTCTGTTTTTCTTTGTCCCGAAGGAACGCGTAATCGATTTGATGAACCGCCGCTGCTCGATTTTCGCGATGGTGCTTTTCGTTTGGCCATCATTACCAAAACACCATTAGCAGTTTTAACCTTGCTCAACACCGGCGAAAAACTTTCACCCGTTCGTCCAATGGAATTTACGCCCGGACCGCTTTACGCTGTGTGGGATGAACCAATCGATACAAGCAACCTGACATTGGAAGATGTTCCCGCATTAAAAGAAAAAGTGCGACAAATCATGATCGAACATTTATCAGAATATCGAAAAAGGAAATAATTCTTGTTCCGGATTTTCTCTGGCATCTTTTCCCACGCAACAAATTTGCCAATTTCTCATTCGCACATTTGCACATTCACATTATCACTAAAGGATTCCCTCCATCTTTGTATCTTGCAGTCTTGTAAAAATGTTTTTTTCTTCCCATGCGTAAACTCTTCATTTCAATTCTCATTGCTGCATTGCTCATCAGCTGTTCAAACGAAAACAGCAAGCAGGCAAATTCTGATTCCGTTAAAACAGATAGCGTTGCAGGTGTAGCTATACTTTCAGATTGGCAATCGCTTACAGAGAGCTGGACGGCTTCTTTAAACCTGAAGAATGCTTCAATCATGAAATCGTTTTATGCTGATTCTGTTCTTTATTACGGCGACAAACTTTCCGGTGATGATGTAGTGAAAAGGCAGCAGGAATTTTTTGCAGCGAACGCCGATTACCATCAGAGAATTGTCGAATACATCAGTGAAGAGCAGCAGCCGGATGGAAACTGGCGCATTCGCATTACCAAACAAGTTACGGCAAACGGGAAAAAAGCGGAATATCCTGCTTCATTAATTTATTCAGATAAAAGCGGCATCTGGAAAATCATTTCTGAAAGCGATGATATTACTGATTTGAGAAAAGGTACACCACTTTCTGTGCATTATGAGCCGGAAATAATTACGATAGAAGGTTTGATTGAAGAGCGTGTTGCTGCAAATAAGAACAGCTACTTCACACTCTGGCCTTCGCAGCCGCTTGATGTAATTGCAACTGCCGCGCAGGAAAAAGAAGGTAACACGACAGAAATTAATGTAGAGCAGCTACAGCTTAATGGATATGAAAGAGAATTACGTTCGTTGCTGAATAAAAAAGTGAAAATTTCAGGAGCGCTTTTTCATTCGCATACTTCTTATCATTTTACTGATGTGCTGATGAACGTAACTTCGGTCACTGCGCTTAATTAGCTAAAGATGCGAAAGGTGAAAGATTGATAACAAGCTTTGCTGATTTTTGACTAAACTTGACAAAAATCTATACATGAAATCCATCTTTACCATCGTTGCTCTTGCTGCTTTTACTTCCTTGACTGCACAAACATTCAATTCGCCCGAGAGCGTTGAATATGATGCAGCGAATAACCGCTGGCTTGTAAGCAATACCGGTGCAGGCGCAATAGTCGCTTTTGAACCACCAACCATTTCCCCGTTTTCAACATTGCCATCAAGTCCGCATGGAATGGAAATTCTTGGAAACGTTGCTTACGTATGTGATGGTGCAAGAATCAAAGGATACGATCTTACATCTGCATTAGAAGTTTTTAATTTAAACCTGGGTGCTTCTTTCCTGAATGGATTAACAACAGACGGAGCAAACTACCTTTTTGCAACTGATTTTTCAGCGAAGAAAATTTATCGCATTGATCCGGTTGCAAACACGTTTAACCTGATGGTAACAACATTAAAAACGCCGAACGGAATTTATTATGATGGCGCGAACAGCCGTTGTGTTTTTGTAACCTGGGGAGCAAACGCACCAATACAGGCAATGAGTCTTGTTGATTCAACAATCTCTACGCTTACAGCAACCACCTACAGTAATTGCGATGGTATCACACGCGACAACGCAGGTTACTGGTACGCGACTTCATGGGGAAATAATTCGCTTATCCGTTGGGATGCATCTTTTACTAATCCAACAGTTGTAATGACCGGCTTAAGCAGCGCTGCAGATATCGACATAAATACCGCAGGCGATTCCATTGCAATTCCGAATTCAGGAAATAATACGGTTGTATTTTACACCAACATCACTACCGGAATTTCCCCGCTCACAGCAACCGGTTTCAGCCTGTTCCCGAATCCATCCAATTCATCCTGCACACTTACTTTCGGAACAACACAAACCAACTCGCAAGCCATCCTCACCGACGCCGCCGGAAGAATTGTCCGCAACATTCGCTTCAGCGGAAATACCCTGGTGTTCGAACGCGGTGAATTGGAAACAGGGATTTATCTGCTGAATGTTGTCAATGAAAACGGGATCTCCTCAACCGGAAAGATCATCTTCGAGTAGAGATCGCCTTGCATGTGATCTGGTGATCTGGTAATCTGGTAATTGGGTAATTGAGAAGACAAAAGTAAATTCGTAAATGAAAAATGGGTGCCAGATATAATTCTGACACCCATTTTTATTTTTTAATTTCCAAGTTACCAGATTACCAGATTACTAAATCCCCTCGCGGCACCATACGCTCTCTGGCCGCAAGTTCCCTTGTTACTTCTTAAGCTTGTCCTTGAAGACTTCTCTAAAGTGCTCTACTTTGGGTTTGATTACATATTGGCAATAACCTTCTCCACCGTTACTATTGTAATACGATTGATGATAATCATCGGCTTTGTAAAATACGGCAGCAGCGCTGATTTCGGTTACGACTGGTTTTCCCCAGGTATTTTTTTCGTTGAGCTGCTGTTTGTAATATTCAGCTTTCTTTTTTTGCTCGTCATTGTGGTAATAAATTACAGAGCGATACTGAGTTCCCACATCATTTCCCTGGCGATTGAGCTGCGTCGGATCGTGGCATTGCCAGAAAGCGGCGAGCATTTCATCGTAAGAAATTTTCGTGGTGTCGTAAACGATTTGACAAACTTCAGCGTGGCCCGTTGTTCCGTTACACACTTCACGGTACGCAGGATTTTTCACTGTGCCTCCGCTGAAACCGGAAACAACAGAAACAACACCATCAAGCATTTGGAATTGCGCTTCCACACACCAGAAACATCCGGCGCCGAAAGTGGCAGTATCGAGAACAGCATTTGCAGACATAGGTTGACTTTTTTTCGAATTAGCAGCAGTAGTAGAATCGGCTGCGGTGCTGTTTTGTCCGCAGGCTGTAAACACACTTCCGGGAAGCAATGCAACAAGCAGGTATACTAATCTTTTCATGACATCAATTACGTATGCAAAGATACAACCGGATTGGCTTTTTCGGTTTTTTAACAGCGGATAATGGCGGGTTCGGGGTTTCGGGTTTGGGTACATTTTTGTCTGCCCTCCATACATCTAGTCAGAATAACTTTTATTCCTGCAATTAAATATTTTTTCTGACGAGACAGTCTGACAAAAAAGATCGCCTTTATTTTAACAAGAAACTCCG
>JBKJMR010000143.1:0-7227 GCA_046596275.1 Bacteroidia bacterium
ACGAGTGCTAAAAGCAGGTGCATCCGGATTCCTCAATAAAGAAAGCGCTACAGAAGAACTTGTTGCTGCAGTGCATAAAGTTTTATCCGGCCGCAAATACATTTCCGATTCTGTGACCGAACAATTGACGGATGTGCTCGGTGAAAAGCCCGCACACGAGCAGCTTTCCGATCGTGAAATGCAGGTGCTTCAGCTCATCGCCGCCGGCAAATCGGTTTCCGATATTGGTGAGGAGCTTTCGCTTAGTGTAAATACCATCAGCACCTACCGAAGCCGTATACTCGAAAAGCTGAACCTTAACAACAATGCTGAAATCACCCGTTTCGCATTAGACCACAAGCTCGTGTAACTCATTTGTAGTACAAACCACTACAAAACTTTCATCGCTTCCCCTATCATATCACCGTAACTTCTTACTGTCCTTTGCATTCATAATCGAAAGAAGATGAAAGCAACTAACCGGGCGCCAATCAAAATTGTTACTGTCGATGATTCGATTGTAATTGCAGAACGTATTCAATTCCTATTCCGCGACCTTGCTTACGTTGAGTTTGCCGGCAATGCACGCAACATCGCTACTGCCCTCGACCTGGTAAAGCAGGTCAACCCGGATGTCGTTATCCTGGATATTCAGCTAGACGAAAAATATCCTACACAGAATGGCATTTCCCTGCTTACGATGCTGCGTAAACAATACCCAAAAATGCAGATTATCATTCTGACAAATTTCGCCGGAAATCTTTACCGTAAAAGATGCCTTTCGCTTGGCGCAGATTATTTTTTTGATAAATCAAATGACATCGACAGGTTAGTAGAAACGCTGGCCACAATACAACCCCTACCCACTTCCTGAAAATAATGAAATGAATTTCAAGACTTTTCCTCCTATATTTATTTACAATTCATTGGTGATCCTGCTTATTGCCTTAACAATAGCATGTTCCTATTTTGGCCCACGCGGTCTGTATGCAAGCATCGGCCTTGGTCTTATCCTGGTTTTCACTTTACGTGCGATGTTTCGTGAAAAACGTGCGACGGCTGCACAATCGCAATTGGAGCTTATCTTTTCAAAAGGCACACAAGGAATTATTCTCACCCGTTCTGATGGTAATATCATTATGGCGAATCCTTTTTCTGAAAAGCTGTTTGGGTATTCGGACAACGATCTGTCTGAAACGAAAATTGAGCTGCTGATCCCCGGATTAACCTTTGCGGGCAATGCATCTTATTTCGAAAATTTTGATCTGCAATTCAGGAAAGAAGTATGGGGCAAAAGAAAAGATAACAGCGCTTTTCCACTTGAAATAAGCTCGAACAAATACACATCAGGCACAAAAAAATATATCGTCACTTTCATAACTGATATTTCATTACGAAAGGACAATGATGATAAGGAACAGCAGGAAGTCCAGCAGAAGATCCGGGAAAGTGAAGCAAAATACCGTTCCTTTTTTGAAAACAGCATGGACGGCATTTTGTTGACTTCCCCAACAGGTCAGATCATTTCAGCTAATCCGGCTGCATGCGAAATTTTCCAGATGACACAGGAAGAAATCTGCACTGCCGATAGAAATGTGCTGTTAGACACAGAGGACCCCAGGTTTCCGATTCTCTTAGGTCATCGAAAGCTAAACAGGCGAATAAAGGGAGAGCTCACATTCATTCGTAAAGACGGAAGCCGGTTTCCGGGAGAAGTTAGTTCCGCCATGTTTACTGATGGTTTCGGGGAAGAAAGAACGGCTATGATCATCCGCGATATCACCTCGCAGAAGAAAGTAAAAGAAAAGCTCATTCGCATTTCTAATGAATTGCAGGATGCATTAAACGGACTTAATAAAATAATGGATTCCTCGCAGGATATCATCTGCACGTTCGACATCGAAGGGAACTTTGTGACCGTAAGCGCTGCCTCCGAAAAAATCCTGGGATATAAACCCGGCGAATTGATCGGTAAGAAATACATCGATATGGTCTACGCTAATGATGTTGAAAAAACACTTGCTGTGGCGGATGGCATCATGAGTGGTATGGTCGTAACGATGTTTGAAAACAGGTATATGCATAAGACCGGAAAAGTTGTGCCAATACTCTGGTCGGCAAGATGGGATGATGTTGACAAAGTAATGTATTGCATTGCAAAAGACGCCTCCGAAAAAAAGAGACTCGAAAAAGCGTTTGAAACGGAAAAACAGCGGTTTTATGATTTGTTCCTGCAAGCACCTTCCTGCATGGGAATTCTGAGAGGCCCGCATCATGTATTTGAAATGGTTAACCCGTTGTATTTAAAGCTGACCGGCCGAAAAAATATTATCGGGAAAACCATCAAAGAAACATTCAGCGAGCTGGAAAGAAAAAGCATTCTCACCCTGCTCGACAAGGTTTATTCCACCGGGGAAATTGC
Source organism: Bacteroidia bacterium (assembly GCA_046596275.1). Taxonomy (GTDB): domain Bacteria; phylum Bacteroidota; class Bacteroidia; order Palsa-965; family Palsa-965. Next base: position 2,402 of record JBKJMR010000143.1, read on the forward strand.
TTCAGGAAATGAAACGCTTATTTCTATTGACAAAGACGGCAACGGCAGTCTGACTGACATCTATGTAAATTTCATTTATCAGCCATACAAGAATGAAGATGGTGTTGTAGAAGGTATTTTATTCTTTGCCAATGATGTAACTGAACAGGTCTTATCGCGAAGAAAAATAGAAGAGAACGAAAAACGGTACCGGCAGATTATTGAAACTGCACAAGAAGGAATATGGCTGACAGATGAAAAAGGGAAAACAACTTTTGTGAATACTAAAATCGCGCAGATACTGGAATACACCAATGAGGAAATGATCGGAAAAGAACTTTCTTTCTTTATGGTGGATGGAGAAACTCAATTAGAAAATAAATTCGGACAGTATAAGAAAGAAGGTTACTCGGGACGTAGCCAGCTTAAATTTATTTCAAAGACGGGCAATGAGCTCTGGACAAACATTTCTGCTAACCCGCTTTACAACGAAGTTGAAGATTTTAAAGGAAGCCTGATCATGGTGACTGATATTACGGAGCAGAAGTTTGCAGAGCTGGAACGTGTGAAGCTTACCAGCGATTTAGTTAAGCACAGTAAAGATCTCGAGCAATTTGCCTATATCGTTTCTCACAACCTGCGTGCGCCAATCGTAAACATACTTGGCATTTCAAATGTTCTCAACGGCAACATTACGGATACCGACAGAGAAAAAAGTCAAAAATTCCTGTTCAGCGCAGTTCAGCAACTTGATACGATCGTCAAAGACATGAACCATATTCTTCAAACCAGGCTTGATGTTATTGAAACAAAAGAGCACATCAATCTTACCGAATTAATTGAAAGCACAAAATCCAGTCTTGGAAATCTTATTCAAAAAGAAGGAGCACACATTGTTACTGACTTCTCTGGTGTTGATCATATCACTTCCATTAGAAGCTATATGCAAAGCATTTTCCATAACCTGGTATCGAACAGCATCAAATTCAAAAAGCGTGATGAAGCTCCTTTTATAAGCATCAGGAGTGAAAAACAAAAAGGGAAAATTAAAATTATAATTAAAGACACCGGAACCGGGATTGACCTTGCTGAAAACAGCAATAAAATTTTCGGACTTTATAAACGATTTCATCCCAGGATTGAAGGAAAAGGCGTGGGATTATTTATGGTAAAAACCCAGGTTGAAGCATTAGGCGGAACGATCCAGGTTCGCAGCGAAGTCATGGCAGGAACAGAATTTACAATTGAATTGCCAGTTGACTAAATTACCTCTTTTACATCCGAATTAAGCTGTCCCAATCTTCTACTGAGAATTCAGAGATGATTATCTTTGTGCTGAATTTTCGAATGGCAGTTACATTTCATGCAAAAACCTTGTCCTGAATCACGTTGTAACTTATACATGCCTTAATTTTCAACTATTGCCACATTAACAAATTAGCACATTAGCACATTTCTTTTTTTATGCATGCGATAGAACCATTTTATAACTGGCGAGATCTTTATACAGCGGAGGAAGATGAAAATTCGCCATTTTTCGGAAGAGAGTACAGTGAGTTTGAATTTACGAATCGGGTTTACAATTATTTGCTTCACCCGCAGTGGGATGATTTTGGTGCGCAGACACTTTACATGAAAATTCTTTACGCGGACTATGAACTTAAATTCTGCGTGATCGAATTGATCGGTGAATGGAATGATGCGCTGAATAATGATATTATGCTTTTGAAACGCGATATTATTGAAGAGCTGCAATTGCATGGCATCAACAAGTTTATCATCATCGGCGAAAATGTCCTTAACTTTCACTATTCAGACGATTCGTATTATGAAGAATGGTTTGAAGAAGTGGAAGAAGGCTGGATTGCGTTAATAAATTTTCAACCGCATGTTTTGGTTGAAATGAAAAAAGCACGCATCGACTGGTATTTAAACTGGGGCGGACAATTGGATGAATTGCCCTGGAGGACTTACAAGCCGCCACAATTATTAACAGTCATCGACAGCATAATCAAAAAACGAATCGCTTAATCCTTTATGAAATTATCAGCATTAAAAAGAATTGTTTTTGGCGGACATCATGGCGGCGTGTATGGTTTGGCAGAAGGAGCAAGCCCGGAAATAATTTACAGCGCAAGCAGTGATAAATTTATCGGAGCATGGAATATTAAAACTGAAGCGCAGGAAGATTTTGCAATTGAATGTCCGACTCCGGTGTATGCGTTGTACTATTTAGCTGACAGAAACATTCTTTTAGCAGGAACAGGTGGCGGAACATTTCATGAAGTTGATGTGGCAAAAAAAGAAATAACAAAAACAACGACGCTTCATAACGGGCAGATATTTGACATTACACATTCCAAAAAACACGAATTAATTTTCACAGCAAGCGCCGATGGAAAATTTTCTGTTCTGGATGCGAATGATTTTTCATTGAAAGAGCAAAAGCAGATCACAACTGAAAAAGTACGTGGCTTCTCAATGAACCCGGATGAAAGTTTGCTTGCAGTGACCTGCGGCGATGGAAATTTAAAAATTTACGCGTTGCCCGGTGTACAGGAAATTCATTCTTTCACAGCACACACGATGGCAACGAATACGGTTTGCTGGCACCCCGAAGGAAAATATTTATTGACCGGGGGACGCGATGCGCATTTGAATGTGTGGGATGTGAATAATGATTTCCAATCAATCAAATCTATTCCCGCGCATAATTTTGCGTTGTATCACATCACGTTCAGTCCGGACAAGAAATTATTTGCAACTGCTAGTCGTGATAAATCCATGAAGATCTGGGATGCGGAAACGTTTCAATTATTGTTGCGTTGCGGGAAAGATGGTGTGGATGGACATAAGAATTCTGTCAATCGTTTGCATTGGAATAAATTGGGATTGATTTCGGGTGGTGATGATAGGTCGTTGATTGTTTGGGATGTGATTGTGGAGTGAGTGTGAGTGATCAATTTATAGAGAGAGATTTTTGCAGGAAGGCGCTGTGTGTGTATTAGGCTAAAGCCTTTTTTTATTTTTAATCTCCCTCGGGCTGAAGCCCGGGACAATTAAAAATAAAAAATCAATTACTTCCGATTCTAATAATCTTGAAATCTATTTCTGCGGTTTTGGGTTTCGGCTAAAGCCTTTTTTATTTTAAAATCTCCTCGCTGAAGCCCGGGGCAATTAAAAACAAAAAATCAAACTCTTCTGATTGCTCCATTTGCAATGCACAAAATAGCCTCGGACTTCAGTCCGAGGCTATGAATAGAAAAGAAGACGGCTTTAGCCTAATTACACACAGCTCCAACCAGCACATCGCAAGAAAAAATCCCGAACATAACTGACCGGGATTTTCCAATATTTTTTTAATTATTCATCTGCAAATTTCTCATCTGCAAATTTGCAGATTTACACATTTGCACATTTAATTACCATATTCAGAAAGGAACTTAATCCTCACCAATCTTATTTCTTCCTGAGAAAAATCTTCTTCTCCCAATTCAGCAATCGCTTCTTCCAGTGAATCTGATTCTGACTCTTTGAAATACTCCACAATCTCTTCCTGCTTGTCGGAATCCATCATATCATCGATATAATAATTGATGTTGACTTTTGTTCCGGACTGAACGATCGTTTCAATTTCTGTGATCAGGTCATCGAGCTTCAAACCTTTGGCTTCTGCTACATCAACTAAATCTAATTTACGATCGATGCTCTGGATGATGTGAACTTTTAATCCTGATTTATTGATGATGGATTTCACAAGCAGATCCTGCGGACGTTCAATTTCATTTTCTTCAACATATTTATTGATCATCTCAATAAATGGTTTCCCGAACTTCAACGCTTTACCCTGCCCTACTCCGGTAATGCGCGTCATCTCATCCATCGTGATCGGATACTGGATCGCCATTTCATCGAGAGATGTTTCCTGGAAAACTACATAAGGCGGAAGATTTTTTTGCTTCGCGACTTGTTTGCAAAGATCCTTCAGCATGGAATAAAGAACAGGATCTGCTCCTGCGCCTTTTTTTCCGCTGTCATCATCATCATCGTTATCACTTTCCGCGCCTTCGTAATCATGATCGCGTGTAACGAACATCGGACTCGGCTCTTCTAAAAATGCTTTGCCGGCTTTTGTAACTTTCAGCAAGCCGTAATTGTCAATATCTTTTGTAAGGAAACCTTCGAGCAAAGCGGTGCGAATTACTGCATTCCAATGTGCTTCATCTTTTTCACCTTCATTTCCTTTACCAAAAACTTCCAGCTCATCGTGCTTGTAAGAAGTTACGGTCGGTGTAATTTCTCCAAGCAAAACCTGGATGATATGTTTTGATTTGAATTTTTCTTTTACATCACAAACCGTTTCAATTGCCAATCCAACATCTTCTGTTGCATCAATTTTTGCTTTCGGATGTTTGCAATTATCACAGTTGGCACAATTTTCTTCTTTGTATGATTCGCCGAAATAATGCAGCAATACTTTTCTGCGGCAAGCGGATGATTCAGCGTAAGCAACAGTTTCCAATAACAATTGCTTACCGATTTCCTGCTCAGCAACAGGTTTGCCTTTCATGAATTTTTCCAGCTTCTGAATATCAGCATACGCATAGAATGAAAGACAATTTCCTTCGCCACCGTCTCTTCCTGCGCGACCGGTTTCCTGGTAATAACCTTCAAGCGATTTCGGAACATCATGATGAATTACAAAACGTACATCCGGCTTGTCAATTCCCATTCCGAAAGCGATTGTTGCAACGATGACATCAATTTCTTCCATCAAAAAATCATCCTGCGTTTTCGCGCGTGTTGTTGCGTCGAGACCGGCATGATAAGGCAATGCTTTGATTCCA
>JBKJMR010000183.1:0-3324 GCA_046596275.1 Bacteroidia bacterium
CGGAATCAAAACAAAATTCATTGTCTGTTTTTTCCTGTCGATATTAATAATGATGCGTATGCCTTTTGCATTGGTGTCAAACTGCGAACATTCGGAAAGCTGTTTTCCTTTGCAGCCTAATTTTTTAAATGTGAGCTGAAGCTGCTTTAACGTTTTTTCAATTTCCGCTTCGCCCCTGATATCGACAAATACGTACGCTAAATTATGATCGCAGAATTGATATTGAATGGAAGAAGCGAGAAATCCTGTTAGCTGAAGTGTTTCAGCTTTGCGGAAATACGTAAGACAACGGTTGTTGCGGATATACAGCGCGGTGTCTTTGTAAATAGAAGTGGAATCCAGCATTACCGTTTTTCCCGGCAGTGAAGTATCCTGCATATCGAAATACATTCCATTCATTCCAAGAAAATCCAGCTTCTGTGCAGACAGTGAAAAACCAGCCAGGAGAAATAAAATGAAGATGGGAAGGAATCTTTGCATAAAGCACAAAGATAAGGAGTTTCGGGTTCTGAGTTTCGGGTTCTCGGTTTCGGGTTCTGAGTTTCGGGTTCTGAGTTCCGGGTTTTGGGTTTCGAGTTTCGGGTTTCGGGTTTCGAGTTCTCGGTTTCGAGTTCTCGGTTTTGGGTTTGAGCAAGTTGTTCATTGAGCATTGAATATTTGGCATCGTTTGTTTTTTCCCGGACGAAGAAATTTTCATGCGAGGAATGTTCAATGCCAAACTAATCCGCCGCGGCGGATTCAATGATCAGGGAAAGGAAGAAAAGTGACGAAACGATCTTTTAACCCGCAACACGAAACCTTTTTAACCCGAACCCCGGAACTTTTTAAACTCGCAACCCGAAACCCGAAACCCGAAACTTTTTCATCACTATTCGGAAAGAGAAATTTGCCTTGTATGCTTTTAACGCGGAGGCGCAGAGGCGCGGGGAACGCAAAAAAAACGAAACTCGAAACTTTATTGACTCGCAACCCGAAACTTTTTAAACCCGAAACCCGAAACTTTTTCAAACTTTTTCATCAGTATTCGGAAAGAGAAATTTGCCTTGCATGCTTTTAACGCGGAGGCGCAGAGGCGCGGGGGAACGCAAAAAAAACGAAACCCGAAACTTTTTTACAAACCAATTTGTTTCAGGAAGGCTTTGTTATTCGGATCTCTGCCAAGGAAATTCCGGACAAGGTTAAGGGCATCATCGCTTCCTCCTTTTGACAGCACATTATCATGATAACGTTTTCCCATTGCTGGATTCAGCGGACCATTTTTTTCAAATTCAGAAAACATATCTGCTGCATACACGAGCGACCAGAGATAGCCGTAGTATTTTGATCCGTACCCGGTGAGATGTCCGAATGTGCCGGCGAAATGTGTGCCTTCTACGAATGGATAAAACGTAATCGTATTCTGCAGCTCTTTTGTTTTTGCAACGATATCTGCTGAAGAATTAATTTCCATTCCGTCATTCAAAGTGAAATCGACCGTGCCGTAATATACCTGCTGTAACATCAACAATCCTGAATTAAGATTGCGTGCTTTGATCATATTATTCAGCAAAGAATCGGGAATGACCTGGCCGGTTTTATAATGTTTTGCAAAAAGAGAAAGCACTTCTTTTTTCCACACCCAATTTTCCATGATCTGCGAAGGAGCTTCAACAAAATCGGTGGAGACATTTGTTCCTGCGAAATAAGCAAGTTCCGTTTCACTTAATAAAACATGAATAAGATGACCGAACTCATGGAAGAAAGTGGTGACCTGCGAATGGGGAAGGAGGGAAGGTTTATCCGCAGTTGCAGAAGGAAAATTACAAACCAGCGCAGCCGATTTTAATTGTCTTTTTCCATTTTCATATTTCTTCGACCCGGTTAATCCGAAACAGCCGAAGTGATTGTATTTGTCAGCGCGCGGATAAAGATCAAGATAAAAATAACCAATGCGTTCGTTGGTTGCATTATCAAAAACCGTGTATGCTTTCACTTCTTTATGCCATGATGATGCATTTTTATCTTCAACAAAACGGATGTTATACAATTTTTGGTAGACAGTAAATATTCCGCCGATGACATTATTCATCTCGAAATATTCTTTCACTTTTTCGTTGTCTACATTGTAATTTTCTTTCAGCAATCTATTGGAATAATAAGCTGCGTCATAAGGAAATACAGGCTGTTTTGCGTTCATTGCATTTTCGGCCTGTGCCGCCAGGCTGTTAGGTGAACTTTGTTGTCTTTGTTTTATTACATCAGCACTTTTTAATTCCTGCAAGGCGGCAAGATCCAGTTTCGCTTTCGCACGCAGATCAGCGGCCAGCTCATTTTCAAATTTCCAGACGTTCGTTGTATTCTGCGCCATGATATCTGATGTAGCATATTCAGCATATGTTTTGAATCCTAACAACTTTGCTTTTCGCGTGCGCAGCTTAATAATTTCTACCAGCAGGTTTTCATTTGGCTCGCCTCCTACATTCATTTTTGCCACATAAATTTTCTTGCGCGATTTTGAATTTTTGCAGTCAGACATAAAACCAAGGTAAGTTGGCGTCGACATATCAAATGCATAATTCACATCAGGTGCGGATTGCTTATAAGGTTTAATAAAATCTTCAGAAAGCCCTTCCAGCTGATTTTTTTCAAGGATCACTTTTGTTTTATCTGTCGAAATGTTTTTGTTGAAGGTCATGCTAAGGTCATTGAGCCTGCTGTTGATCAGTTTTAAGGTGTCACGTTCAGCAGCGGACAATGACATGCCATTCAATGCAAATTGTTTCATCATTCGCTTAACAAAAAAACTTCTTTCGCCTGCGAGCGTTTTGGCTTCTGCACTTTCAGAATAAATTTTAATTGCATTATACAATTTTTCATTTTGCAAGAGCTCATCTGTTTGTGTGCTGAACTTTGACAGCATATCACCTGCTGCATCACGAATTTTTTTATCTGTAGAAGTGCTTGCAATTAATTCAAATGCGGAAGTCAGCTTTTGAAGTGTATTGTAGACTTCATCCAGCGGCATCATTGTATTTCTGAATGTGCGATTGCCATTGTCTGCTGTCTCAATTTCGGCAAGCAGCATCGTCACTTTATTCTCCGTAATTGTTGCGGCACTTTTCATCACTTCCACATTCACCTTTGCAAAATCAATTACCTGGTCTGATTCCGGTAGTAATGGATTATTCGAAGAAGGTTTCGGTTTCTCATCTGCAAGAATAGTTTTGGGAATGCCGATAGCGTCGTTTTGGCGTGTAATAAAAACGATTGCAATACAAGCAGAAAGAAGTAAAAATTTCGCAGAATTTTTCATAGTAGAAATGCTTTGACGCAAGTTAATGAAAT
>JBKJMR010000297.1:0-8885 GCA_046596275.1 Bacteroidia bacterium
AAGAAACGCTGCTCGCCCGTAAATCCGTCAATTTTTTCAGGAGCCTGTTTGCCAGCGAGTGAGTGTTTGTATGCATAATAAGCAATTGTCAATCCGCCAAGATCTGCAATGTTCTCACCTAAAGTAAGCTCACCGTTCACGTGCAGGTCAATGCTGTCGATAGCAACGAAATTATTAAACTGGTTTACGAGCCTTCCTGTTTTTTCAGTAAAGTTTTTGGTGTCATCCTCGCTCCACCAGTTTTTCATATTGCCTTCCGAATCAAACATCGCACCCTGGTCATCAAAACCATGTGTCAATTCATGACCGATGATCGCACCCATCGCTCCGTAGTTTACCGCATCATCCGCTCTTGCATCAAAGAAAGGTGCTTGCATGATCGCTGCCGGAAATACGATTTCGTTATTCGAAGGATTGTAATACGCATTGATCGTTGCAGGTGTCATTCCCCATTCCATACGGTCAACCGGCTTATTCAGCTTGTTCAGGTTATAAGAAACATCAAACGTATTTGAATGAAGGAAATTCATCACATACGATTTACGGCTGATGTTAAGTCCTGAATAATCTCTCCATTTGTCGGGGAATCCAAGCTTACGTAAAATGGTTCCGAGCTTCGCAAGCGCAGCTTTTTTAGTCGGCTCGCTCATCCAGTCGCGTGTGTTGATACGTTCTGTATAAGCAGCCATCAAATTGTCCACCATTACATTCACACGCTTTTTAGATTCTTCGCTGAAGTTTTTCTCCACGTACAATTGTCCTAGCGCTTCACCTAATGCACCATCTGTAGTAGTAAGAACCCGTTTCCAGCGTGGCTGCTGTTTTTGCGCACCGCTTAAAGCTGTTCCGTAGAAGCTGAAATTTTCATCAGCGATCGGTTTGTAAAGTTTCGCTGCACAAAGGTGAATCAGGTGCCAGCGGCAGTATGCTTTCCATGCATCAATCGGCTCACTTACAATCATTGCGTTGAACTGGCGCATAAAAGCAGGCTGTGCAACTATGATCTCTTTCATGTCAGGTGCCTGGAGTGTTTTGAAATAAACCGGCCATGAAAAATTCGGAGCCAATCCTTTCACCTGTGCAATGGTCATTTTATTGTATTGCTTTTCCTGGTCGCGCTGCTCTACAGCCGTCATGCTTGAATCAGCAAGCTTCTTTTCGAAATCAAAAACATACACTGCATTTTTCTTCGCAGTAGCTTTATCATCACCCATCAATACGAACATATTTTCGAGATGGGTTTTGTAGCTCTCGCGGAATGTTTTAAGATCGTCGCTCAGGTAATATGCTTTTTCAGGCAGACCAAGTCCGTTTTGAAACAAATAAGGCATATTCACTTTGCTGTCTTTCATATCTGCCATTACAAAAAATCCAAAACCGGCGCCGGCTTGTACTTTGTGTAAAGAAGCAATTGTAAGTGTGATGTCGGCAGAAAATTTCATCTGGTTAATTCTGTCGAGCATTGGCTGAATCGCGTAAAGCTTTTCCGCTTCGATAGCAACAGAATCCATTCCTGAAGCATAAAAATCTCCGATCTTCTGATCATTGGATCCTGCAACAGGATTTTTTTTCGCAGCAGATTCTTCGCAGATAGAACGAAGCGCAGCCTGGCTTTTTTCATTCAATACATTGAAATTTCCCCAACCTGTTTCAGTAGAAGGAATCGGATTTTTTTTGATCCAGTTGCCATTTACATATTCATAAAAATCATCCTGCGGACGAACTTTCGAATTGAAATTTTCGGGATCAATCGCTTTATACGTTGTCGATCCAACAAAATTTTCTTTGAATGCCAGGGTAATTAATCCGGCACCGGCCAAAAGACCGAGAACTATAAGTTGACGTTTCATTTTTTAGGAAGGTTTAGAGGCCCGAAAATAGACATTATCAGGCTATTGACACCTATTGTTTTTTAAACGGTGGATATACGTTGCGAAAGGCTAAAGAAAGAGGATTTGGTGACTGGGTGATCCTTTGACCGGCTCAGGACAAGTTTAGTGACTTGGTGATTGAAAAAATAATGCAATTGCGGCGGTAAATTCAGTATTGAAATCAGTGGTCGTAGTGCGCCCTGACTATAAATCTAATCGTGTGAAATGTATTGAGCTCTTTAGATGCGATCTGTTCTCTGTCAAATCAGCGCCGTAGGTGCGTCCTGTCTATAAATCTAATCGTGTGGAAAAATATTGAGCGCCGTAGGTGCGACCTGTTCTCTCATTCAAAGAATTAATACGCTGTAAAAACGATCTAAACCTAATGACATGAAACTCCCCGGAAGGCAGGTATTAGTCTTAACTCTACATTTGCAGTGTGAAAAGCCGGCTTATATTTCTTGCATTACCATTCCTGCTGTTCAGCTGCTCAAATCCGGTTGTAACGCATGATCAGCCGCGGGTAGAAATTCCTGAAAAAGATATTCCTGTACAAAAAGATAGTGTGTTTGCTGTTGTGCAAGATCCTCCGGATAAAATTTCCCCAATAGAAACACAGCTGGTTGAAATGGGCCTTGTAAATATTCATAAGCTCGATTCGGAAATTATTGTTGAGCTAAAATATTCCACAACGGATAATTTTATAGGCCTCGATATGTATGGCGATTTTGATGAATGTTATTTGCAGAAAGATGTTGCCGAAAAATTGATCGTAGCCCAAAAGGCATTGAGAAAAAAATATCCTTTTTATTCGCTCGTCATTTACGATGCAGTTCGACCGCTGCACATTCAACAACAAATGTGGGATACACTGGATTTGCCTGCCGGACAAAAAACAAAATATCTTTCTAACCCTGGCAAAGGTTCGCTCCACAATTATGGCGCAGCAGTTGATCTTTCTATCATCGATGAAAATGGAATTCCGCTCGACATGGGAACACCGTTTGATTTTTTCGGGGAGAAAGCACATCCGGTGAAAGAAGCGGAATTGCTGGCAAACGGAGAATTAACGCAAAGGCAAATTTTCAACCGCGAACTTTTGCGCAGTGTGATGCGTCAGGCCGGATTTTTTGGAATACAAACCGAGTGGTGGCATTTTAATTCCTGCACACGTGCGGCTGCTGCAGAAAAATATGAAATGGTGAAGTGAGTTTGTGTTTCGAATTAAAACACATTGTACTTCTGGCGCTGGAACTGATCGTGATTTTTGTAGCCGCCTTTGCTTCCTGTAAAATTTGTGCGGTAGCCGATCATCACTTCATGTGATCCGGAGTGTCCTTTTCTCAAGCGTGAAACTCCGATATCGTAGGAATAAATGAATTGCAGCTGCTCGAAGAAAACATACCCGGCCTGTAAATAAACAGCGTCTTTTAATCGCCACCCTGCGCCGGCAATAAGCTTTTCATTGTAGTGAATACGCAGGTTATAATTTAATGTCATCGGCAATCCGTTTACATACAATCCCATGAGATTGTTTTCCCAGACATAATCAGGGTTGCCATTGAAATTATAACCGCAGGAGAAATAATAATGCGGCGAAAATGTAACCTGGCTTTTCCTGGTTGTATCATCAGCAAAAAACTCGGCTTTGTTATTTACAATATTTACAACACCTAATCCGAAATGAAAACGATCGTTGTAAAGCAGCACGCCGACCATTGCATTTTTCGTTTTGTCAAAATCTAATCGTGTGTTATCTACTGTTGGATCATTTGTCCAGTGCGTCGTCATTTTCGTAGCGTCAATGGTGTATTTATTAAAGTTTACACCCATCCCGATAGAAAATTCGACATCAGGAAAACGTAAGTGATACGCAGCAGTGAAGCTGTAATTAAATCGCTGTGATGGGCCGGTTGCGTCTTTATACATTGCTGCACCGAGACCGATTCTGCCTTTCCAAAGGCGGCTGTTCAAACCAAGAACCTGTGTCGTGGGTGCACCATCATATCCAACCCATTGTTTCCTGTAGCCAACGCGCGCATCAATATTTCCTTTTGTTCCGGTATACGCAGGATTTACGTGATAGAGGTACGCAGGATATTGCGAGTAGTCAGGCAACTGTTGCGCATTCATTTTCCCTGCAAAAGAAAAAAGGAAAGCGAGAAAAATATAAACAGGAACTTTTTTCATTCTCATCGCAGGATAGTAACGTTTCCGAATCGTGTTTCTTCTCCGTTACCGGGATTAAAAACGTAATAGTAAGTTGCTTCAGGAAGCTTATCGCCGTAGTTCGTTCCGTCCCATGAATTATCATAACCGGTTTTAGAATAAACAAGCTGCCCGGTACGCGAATAAACTTCGAGCACACATTCCGCATATTTGAAAACGTTTCCGATGTAGAAAAAATCATTTACGCCATCACCGTTAGGAGAAAATGTATTGAAGAAAACCAGCTCCGAACTTGGGATAACGGTTACAGTTAATGAATCCCAGTCGATGCAGCCATTGGCATCCTGTCCGAATACATAATACAATGTAGTAACAACAGGATCTGCAGTTGTCGCAGGTGCATACGGATTAGATAACGTAGCTGGTGGTGACCATATATAATCCACCCCGCCAACAGCAAGCAAGTTCGTTGATTCCCCTTCGTTGATAGTGGTTGGGCAGCAAGCTGTAATGGTTGGAAGCGGATTTACTGTAACGGTAATTGTATTGGATTTGCTCGGACAATTCGGGCTGTTGATGATGACAGAATAAGTTGTGGTGACTGTTGTAGATGTAACAGGACGTGGCGCAGTAGTGCTGCTCAGGCCTGTGCTTGGAGACCAGGAATAAGTAACTCCACCTGCAAAACTATTATTTACGCCACCAAGTGTTGCAGTTGTTCCGATGCAGATAGAAGTATCATCGCCACCGTTCATTGCGTAGATGGAATAAAGATCTACACCAACGGTATCTGTTGCTGTGTTTCCGGCTGCGTCAGTAACAACAAGTGTGTACCAGGTAGGCACAGTTGGATTTGCAATCGGGTTGGGAATTGCACTGTTGCTCAGGCCGGAGGTTGGACTCCACTGATATGAATAAGGCGGAGTTCCACCGGATGCAGTCGGATTTGCTCCTAACGTGCGGCTGGTTCCGGGGCAAATGGTGGTGGACGGTCCTGCGTTCGCTGTTAGTTGCGCAAAAGCGTTCGCTGAGAATAGCAGCCCTGCAATGAAAAGAAGAAATGATTTCGTGAGTTTCAATCTACAACAGTTGAGAGATAATCGTTCTGTAAACAAAGATAAGATTTGCCATCGATTTTCACGCGTCATTTCTTCGGGGCTCTTACCGGCAAAGATTACATTGACGGACAAAAAAAATCCCGCTGGTGGAGCGGGATTTTTGAGTTTGTTAAAACTTAGTATTTAACAATTCGGCTCACGGAAATGAATCCATGCTTTTCTTCGATGATCTTTAAGGAATACACACCTGCGCTTTCTTCAGCGATTAACGTGCCGATTGAAGTGACGCCTGCTTTTACTTTACGATATTCATCTGCGACAACACGACCGGTAACATCCGTAATAATAAAATGAATCTCTGTTTCTTCAGGTGAAGTAAAATCAAAATTCAGTTCGCCGTTTGTCGGGTTCGGGCGAATATTATTTACAGTCATGTTTCCACGCCTGAAATTCAGCGAGATCATGTTGGAATAAGTAAAGTGTCCGTTGAAATCAGTTTGTTTGAGACGATAATAATTCGTTCCCTCAAATGGATTTGTATCATCGAACGAATAGTTGATCAGCTGCGTAGAATTTCCTGCACCATCGACGCGGCCCAACTCCTGGAATGTTACACCATCCGTTGAACGTTCCAGTGTAAAATAATCATTGCTCGTTTCTGAAGCTGTGGTCCATTCCAGGTGATTAAAATCCGGTGTTGCTGTTCCTGTGAATTCGATCAACTCAACGGGAAGTGGTTGTACCGATTGTGCAATTCCAAAGACAGAAAATCCATTCATCCCGGTGCGTTGCGTATTTCCGGGTGTGCTCGTAGTAACACATGTTCCTGTTACTGTCCACGGACCTGCAATTGTAGCAGCTTTCATAACTGTCCATCCTGCTGCGCCGCCTGAGTTGGTAAAGTTTGTTGCGTACAACGAAGTATTATATGTTCCGTTAGCAGCATTTGCAGAAGCAGTGATGGTCCAGTAACCATTGTCAAGCGCATTGAGTGCATTGTAGGTATTGGTTGGGCAATCGCTTGCAGCAGGACCATTTACAATCGGGCTCCAGGTATCAAATTTAGCTACGAGCTGCGGAATGGTGGTTGCAGTTGTAAATGTAATATTTGCACGCTGATAACCTTTTGTTACATGACCTACGGGAAAGTCGTAAGAAGTTGCTGCACCGTTAAGGTAACGTCTCAGGTTTCCCTGTACGAAGCTTGCGGCATTTCCGGCAGTGCAGGCAGCAGAAGCATTATTAGTAACCTGCACTTCAAGGGCATTGGTAATAATTTTTCCTGCAGTGAGGGTAAGCACACCTGCAGTTCCGATTACCATATTGGTAGAAAGCGTTACGCCGGTACCGGTGTGATTCATCAGCACATTATTAAGTGTAAGAACTGATGCACCCTGGTTATAAGTTTGTGCGGCTGTACCATTAAATTCAAGTGTTCCGACACCAACATTCGTCACAGTTGTAGCTCCGTTGAAATTACTGAAGTTTCCTGCCAGGCGAACGTAACGGCTATTGAAATTCACAACTGAGGTTCCATTTGTTGTTGTAAAATTTCCGCCGATGTCAATATTGGTTCCAAGAGTAAGAGAACCACCTGTTTTAGTAACAACTAAATTACCAAGCTTGTCTACACCGGCTAATGAACCGGAAATCGTTTGGTTGACTGCGGCATTATCAAATGAAATTGTAGATGTAGGGCTGGCAACAAGCGATCCTGAATTAATAAAGTTTCCGCACACATGTAAGTTCGCACCTGCCTGCAGGGTTAATGTTGCACCTGCATTGATGGTGATATTATTTACGTAATAATTTCCTGCAGGAAGAATCGGTTGGTTGGCTGAGGAAGGTGAAAGTGTTACATCAATTCCGCATGAGGGGATTGCGCATCCACCCCAGTTACTCGGAAGCAGCCAGCTCGTATTCGTTCCGCCGGTCCATGTGATTGAAGAACCTGCAGCTGTATAATTGATCGGAGAACCTGCACTGAAGTTCAATGTGAATCCTGCTGTTGAATTAGAAAAGTTACTTACAACAAGCTGGTATACTTCACCTGCTACAACAGGAATTCTTGCCATATAAGCGCCACCATACCCGGGATAGATGGCAGGGGATGTTCCGTTTGCTGCGCTGAAACAACCTGTTACTCCTAATCCGCTATAGTTACAGCTAATTGGAATTGCTCCTGCTGCAATACCTGCGCAGGTAGTTGAACCTGCACCTGTAGTTTTCCAGATCGCGAAATCATAATCGGTAGAGCAACATCCGCTTCCACCTGTATAATCATTCGGCACAATATCGAATTCAAGATTTCCTGCTGCTGTGATCGGAATTGTAAACCATGCTGATCCGCGTTCACCGGATGAAAGACAAATTCCTGCTCCAGGGAAATCACAAATATTTCCGTAAGCCTGGTAACCAGGGTTACCAATTGCAATGGATTGTCCGCAAACGGGATTCGGTGTTCCGCAATCCTGTCCCGCAGCTGCCGGAAATCCGATAGAGCCATCTACTGCCATGATATCGAACGTACCGGTTTGGCTTCCCACACCGTCGACCGCAATAAAGTAGTTAGCTCCTACAGTAAGTCCCGTAGCTGTTATTTGCGAATTATTATAAGTTGAGGTTCCGCACGCAGGTGCATTATCGTTACAGGCAACCAATGTTAAGGCACCGCATGTTCCGGAATAAAGTGCTATCTGTGTATTTGCAAGTGTTCCGATTGTGGTGCGAATAACCAGCTGCCCCGAAGCCGGGCAAACTACACGATACCAAACGGTATTATAAGCTCCTGCAACCCAACATGCGGGCGCAGCAGGTTCGCTTGCATTACCCGAGCAATTGTTATCGCCTGTAAGGTTTGTGTTTAATGCAAGCCCGGTATTATTGCACGGAAGATCATTGGAAGGACCTGTTCCGAGTGAAGTAACTGAAATATCATAAGAAACACTTGAAGGTGCGGACCAGGAATCCACAACAATATAATACGTTCCTGCTGCAGGTAATACCACTGAACCACTAAGGGGACTTGCTCCGCCGTTATTGGCCACACAAGTTGTTCCGACTGTTCCAGGGCATCCGCTGTAAACCTGGTAGCCGATATTGGCGCTGCTGCAATTTGTTAATGAAATGGCTATACATTGTGAAGCAGCAACTGTAAGTGCGTATACATGATCTTCTCCTGATTCATATAATGTACCGCAGGAGCCTGCGCTCGCATTATTATAATCATTTCCAAAGCATGCGGTTGATTCACCGGTTGCAGAATATGGAAGCGAAATGGAAGCAGCGGTTGCACAAGTAGCACCTGCAGGCGGAGTTGGTGGCGCAGCTACACACGAGAGCGTAGCAGCCCAACCCAAATTAACTACGGATGCATCGGAAGTAAATTCAAATGTGATACAACCATTGGCAGCTGTGGAAACAATATTACATGGTGCTGATGTTCCTGTAAAAGTTCCGATGAGCGGTGCACCTGTGGTATTTCCATCATGAATATCCAGGAAATCACAACACGACTCCAGCGAAAAAGAAGTAAAATTGACAGAGAGATATTGTCCGGGCGTCGAGGGACAAATTGTTGTAACGCTGTTTTCATTATTGGAATGATTCGCTGTCGATCCTCCTGAGTCGTAAAATGTACCGCCGCACGTAGAAAAATTTCCTCCCGGGAGCTGCGTATAACATCCTATGCCGGTAGTGAAGCTGAAGACGGTTGCCGAACATCCGATTGCATTTCCAGAGGCATTCGTAGGCACAACGTACCAATAATAAGTTGTAGAATTCGCAA
>JBKJMR010000406.1:0-3172 GCA_046596275.1 Bacteroidia bacterium
AGTTTCGGGTTTCGGGTTTAAAAAGTTTTAGATTTTCTCATTAATTAAATTCTTAGCGTAATCCTTAACTTGAAATTCCCACCCGAAACCCGAAACCCGAAACCCAGAACCCAAAACTCGAAACTTTTTTAACTAGAAACTAGAAACCGGAAACTATAAACTAGAAACCCGAAACTAAAAACTCCTTAACTTTGCCCCCTTATGAAAATAATTCTTGTCATCGGTGCCGGGCGCTCTTCGTCATCACTTATTCAATATTTATTGGATCATTCCACTGCTGAAAAATGGCAGGTGCGGGTAGGGGATGTAGATGAAAAAAATGCAGCACTGCGTGTTGGTTCACATATTAACGGAACCGCATTCAAATTTGATATTCTCAATGATGCACAACGCGAAAAGGAAATTTCTGATGCTTCACTTGTTGTTTCAATGCTTCCTGCTTTTATGCATGGTGCTGTTGCAAAGGATTGCGTTCGTCTCGGAAAACACCTTGTGACTTGCTCGTATGTCAATGAAGAAATGCGCGTGCTCGATGAAGAAGCAAAAAAGAAAAATATTATTCTTCTCAATGAAATCGGGCTTGATCCCGGCATCGATCATATGTCGGCGATGCAGATCATCGACAACATAAAAAATGCAGGTGGAGAAATTACTGCATTCTATTCCTATTGCGGCGGATTAGTTGCGCCTGAATCAAATGATAATCCATGGGGTTATAAATTTTCATGGAATCCGAGAAATGTGATTCTTGCAGGACAAGGAACAGCACAATTCATTGAGAATGGAAAATACAAATACCTTCCTTACTCGCGTTTATTCAGTGAAGCAAAAACGATCACCGTAGACGGCCACGGAAATTTTGATGCCTACGCTAATCGTGATTCACTTTCGTATCGTGCCGTTTACGGAATTGAAAATATTCCAACCATGTTGCGCGGTACCTTACGCATGCCCGGATTCTGCAAAGCGTGGAATGCATTCGTGCAGCTCGGTTTAACGGACGATACATGGAAGATTCATAATTCAGCAGAATTAACGTATTCAGAATTAATTGAATCTTTCCTTTGCGCAAAACCGGGAAATTTAAAAGAACGCTTAGCAGAATTTTTGCGTGAAGAAATAAATGGAGAAGTAATGATGAAGCTCGATTGGCTCGGCATTTTCTCCAATGAAAAAATAACATTGCACAACGCAACGCCCGCACAAATTCTCCAGGAATTGCTTGAAAGAAAATGGAAGCTACAACACGGAGATAAAGATATGATCGTAATGCAGCACAAGTTTGAATACACACTGCTGCAAAAAAGTCATACCGTAATTTCGTCTTTCGTAATCAAAGGTGACGACGAAATTCACACCGCGATGGCAAAAACAGTTGGTCTTCCTGCAGCGATTGCAGTGCGGATGATTTTGACGGGCAAGTTGAACAGAACAGGAGTTTGTGTTCCTGTGACGAAAGATATTTATGAGCCGGTGTTGAAGGAGTTGGAAGAGCTGGGGATTAGATTTGAGGAGAGGGAAGTGGGGGATGAGTAAATTCAGACTTGTTATTGCCAGTGTTCCATACAGAGAAAAACTTGTAGTTGAAATCTGGTTTGAAGAAATTCACGTTGCAGAAATAAATCAGGACGGAGAAAATCTTGAAATAGAATTATTCGACCTCAATAGAATTAAGGCACCGTTAAAAGATTTCCAGGACGCCATTGAAAAAGCTGTGAAAGAGTTGGGTTAGTGCAGATTAATTTTAAAGGTATTTATCTATAAAACCTTCTGCTTCTAAAACTGCATAAATCTTCCTCGAAATATTAAATCAGGATGTGATTTTGATATGATTCCTGCATGACATGAATCATATTATTACCTAAAGGAAACCAACATTCCGGCTTAAATTTGTTTTACAATTAAAAACAAAATGAAATCATTACTATTTCTCCCCGCATTCCTGCTAAGCACGATCTGCTACAGCCAGTCTTTTTTCAATCCATTGTATATTCCTCCAACATTAACCGGCGCAAATTTTAATTTAACTGTTGCGCCATCTACCCACACATTTTATGGTTCAACCGCCACACCTACCTATGGAATAAACGGTTCGTATCTCGGACCTACGTTGATCATGAATAAGAATGATTCCGTTTCGATTTCGGTAACCAATAATCTCACACAGGTAACCTCAATACATTGGCATGGTCTGCATATTCCGGCATGGACCGATGGTGGTCCACACACAACAATTCCTGCTGCAACAACGTGGAATATCGGGTATAAAGTTTTGAATAACGCTTCTACTTTTTGGTATCATCCGCATCCACATCAAAATACTGCGACGCAGGTTTATATGGGTCTTGCAGGAATGATCATTGTAAAAGATACGGTAGAAGCACAGTTGAATCTTCCACGGACTTATGGTGTGGATGATTTTCCTGTGGTGTTGCAGGACAGAAGCTTTAATGCGAATGGAACTTTTAATGTTGAAGCATTAGCCGATTCAATGATCGTAAATGGAACTGCGAATGCGTATCTCGATTGTCCTGCACAAGTTGTTCGTATGCGATTGCTGAATGGTTCGAATGTCAGAAGTTATAATTTGGGCTTTAGTGATAATCGTAGCTTTTATGTAATTGCTTCCGATGGCGGACTTCTTTCTCAGCCTTACCAGGTAACACGATTGAAAATTTCCGGTGGAGAACGTTATGAAATTCTCGTTGATCTCACCGGGAGCATCGGAAATAGTTTTTATCTCACAAGCTTCGCTTCTGCATTCGGAAATAATGAACCGGGTGGAGGTGGAATGGCTAATGGAAACAGTCCTCTTAATGCTGTGGATTTTCCAATCATGCAGATCAACGTAGTTGGAGCTACAGCTAATCCTGTAACGCAAATTTCATCATCACTAATTAGTGTCACGCCCTTGCAAGCTGTGAACGCAAATCGCACGCGAACTAAAACGCTCGATGGAAACGGGATGTTCACTAACATGGGGAATTTTACAATAAATAATCTTCCATTTGATATGATGTATATCAATGACACAGTGTTATTGAACGATATAGAAGTGTGGCAGTTTACAAATAATTCAAACCTGGCGCATCCGATGCATATTCATGATATATCTTTTTATATCCTTGACAGGAATGGAAATGCTCCGCCCCCACACGAGGCTGCGTTGAAA
>JBKJMR010000517.1:0-7253 GCA_046596275.1 Bacteroidia bacterium
ATAAACAAAGCGCCGTTGATGATTGTGCCGAGTGTATCGTTAGATGTGTTTCCATCTCCTGAAAGCTCAAGCCAGACAGTGATAGGATGTGCACCTGCTGTAAGGATTGTGTAAGGAGTATTGTGGGTGAACGTGTAAGAAGCAAAAGAAGCGATGTTAACGCTGCTCAGGTTGTACGTGTATGTAGTTGTACCATCGTTGTATTTGATAGCGATTGAAGTGATAGCATTCAAGCCTTCGTTCATGATCGTTCCACCGATGTTTACGTTGCTTGAAATAATTCCGTAAGAAGCCGGAGAACCTGCTTCAGGAGTTACAGCTGTAAGACTTGCATCATTTGCAGCCGGAGTGAAAACAGAAATATCATCAATAGCAGCGCCGTACAACCAGCCGCCGTTATCATTATAGCGCCACTGAATTTTTACGTTGCTCTGACCTGCAAGCTGCGAGGTAAGATTAACTGTAACATTCTGCCACGCTGTATTGTCTGTCGGAAGATTACCTACAGTTGTGTAAGTAACGCCACCATCAATAGAATAGCGAAGATCAGCTACTTCAGTAATGCTCTGGTAAGTAAGACCTGCATAAAACAAGGAATACTTCAGGTAAACAACAGTTGCAGCGCTCAGGTTGATAACCGGAGTTGTCATTGTTGAGCTAGGATTTGCAGATGCCTGTAAAGCGTCATCGTTAATTCCGCAATAAGTAGTGTGCGCTGGCGGCGCCCATCCGGAACTGTTAACGCCTGGTACTTCCCATGCACCGGTAGCAGGATTTGCTGTCCATGTTGCAGGGAAACCGGCTTCAAAATCCTCCGTTAAATAAGTTTGGGCACTCAAGCTTCCGCAAGCGAATACAAGAGGTCCGAATAAAAAAAGTAGTGATTTTTTCATCTTGATTGGTTTGTTATTAATAATCGTGAATTACCGTAGTAAGGGTAGCTAAGGTAGTCAGGAAATAGACATGAAGCAACGCCGGAGCCTTCAAATATGTTAAGGGTCAAAATAAAGGCACGAATGGTCATTTTATGCAAATAGCGGGCTTCAATTGACCTGGTTTGAGCTTTTGGGGAAATTTGCAAATGGTCGTTAAAACCCTATATCCGGTTGGGTTTTGAGACTAATAATAAGTATGTTTGTAATAGTAAAGTCAATACAAACAATTACTTCTGATGAAAAAACATTTACTTACAATAGCCCTGGGCGTACTTACTTCTGTTGCAGTTTCTGCACAGAATTACTCCATCACCGATTCACTCGGAAATAATCTGGTTGGCACATCTATTAATTATAATGTTGCTTCTTCACTCCTGGACTCAAAAAAATACACTATTCAGAACCTGAGCGGAAATGCTGTAACGGTTAAAGTGAAAAAGACAATCGTTTACCTGAACGATCCGGGTTCAACTATTTATTTCTGCACAGGAACAAACTGCTATTCGCCGACACAAACACTTTCTTTAAATGTGCCGATGAATCCCAATGGAACTGAATTGCTAACCAG
Source organism: Bacteroidia bacterium (assembly GCA_046596275.1). Taxonomy (GTDB): domain Bacteria; phylum Bacteroidota; class Bacteroidia; order Palsa-965; family Palsa-965. The sequence goes on from JBKJMR010000517.1 coordinate 1,504, forward strand.
CTATCATTATCCAAACAACCAGGTAGGCGCGTCGCAAGTAAGATATACCATCATCAACCAGTCGGATGCGAATGATACAGTTTCTTTTATTATCAATTACAATTCTGTTCCAACCGGGATCTCAACTCACAGCATTGTAAAACCATCGATCTCGAATCCTGCACCAAATCCTGCTTCTGCTACGTTCTCTATCAATTACAAAATGGGAACAACAAATCCACAGAACGCGAAAATGGTTATCTACAATATGCTCGGTGAGCGTGTGATGGAATCAGCGGTTGAAGAAATGGAAGGCGTAGTGAAAATGGACGTTGCAACACTCGGACAAGGCGTTTATTTCTGCTCTTTGGAATCAGACGGAAAAACATTAACAACACGCCGTTTAGTAGTAGCACACTAATCACCGGCAAAATATATAGCAAGAGCGGCTTCGTGAGGAGCCGCTCTTTTTTATGATACTATATTGATATTGGATTACGGTTGTTTCAGATTCCCTGTAATTCTCCGTTAAGAAGCTTCTCAACAAGAGCCGGAACACCTGTTCCTGCGGGCTCTTTGATGAAAACAAGATTCGGAATTCCGGGGTTGGCCACCTCATTCGGATCGACCAGGTAAACCTTGCAATCGCTTTTGGTACCGTGTACGAGTCCGGCTGCGGGATAAACATTTAAAGAAGTTCCTATGATCAGGAAAATATCGGCTGTAGCCGCAATTTCCTGCGCGATATCCATTGCCGGGACCATTTCGCCAAACCAGACGATGTGCGGACGAAGCTGGGATCCAAGCTCACATTTATCCCCTGCTTTTAATTCCCAACCGTTGATCGGGTAAACCAGCCCGGGATTTTTTGTGCTGCGCGACTTTCGTAGCTCTCCGTGCAAATGCACAACATTTTTAGAGCCCGCACGCTCATGAAGATCATCAACGTTTTGGGTGATGATCTGCAGATCGAATTTTTTCTCGAGGCGAACCAGGGCTTTGTGTCCTTCGTTCGGACTTACTTCAAGCACCTGTTTCCTGCGCTGGTTATAAAAATCAAGAACCAGCAATGGATTCCTCGTCCAGGCTTCAGGGGTCGCCACATCGCGGATATCGTACTTTTCCCACAGTCCGCCGCTGTCACGAAAAGTGCTGATGCCGCTTTCCGCGCTGATTCCTGCACCGGTAAATACCACGATTTTTTTACGCCCTGCCATTTTTATGAGATTTTCCAGTGAACAAGATAGTGAATTAGTTGGGAGTTGGGAGTGGTTAGTTCGGAGAAATTATAGGGAAAAAAGCAGGGACATTGAGGGGCAAATTCCCCAACTTTTATCTCCGAACTCTTAACTCCGAACTAATAACTATTCCTTATCTTCGGCGTTCCGTCCGCCCCAATCAAAATCCGGCGAAACGGGACACAAAACTTACGAAAACCTGTATGGCGAAATTCCGCAAGCAGGACGCGCTTGATTATCACTCGCAAGGCCGTCCTGGTAAAATAGAAGTTTTACCTACCAAACCCTATAGCTCCCAACGAGATCTTACACTGGCTTATTCGCCCGGCGTTGCTGAGCCTTGCCTTGAAATCGAGAAAAATCCGGAAGATGCTTACAAGTATACTTCCAAAGGAAATCTCGTTGCAGTAATTTCAAATGGAACTGCTGTTCTCGGACTTGGAAATATCGGTCCGCTGGCATCCAAACCGGTGATGGAAGGAAAAGGATTGCTTTTTAAGATCTACGCTGATATTGACGTGTTCGATATTGAAGTCGACACAGAAGATATCGAAGTATTTATTCAAACAGTAAAAGCAATTGCGCCTACGTTCGGTGGAATTAACCTGGAAGATATTAAAGCTCCGGAATGTTTTGAAATTGAACGCCGACTCAAGGAAGAGCTGAATATTCCGCTGATGCATGATGATCAGCACGGAACAGCAATTATTTCTTCTGCAGCCTTGATCAACGCAGTGGAAATTGCAGGAAAACAGCTGGACAAAATAAAGCTCGTCGTAAACGGCGCCGGTGCATCAGCGATTTCCTGTACGAAAATGTACATCGCCATGGGTGTGAAAAAAGAAAACATTCTGATGCTCGACAGCAAAGGTGTTATCACCACCGAACGCGAAGGATTGGATGAAAGCAAATTGTTTTTTGCCGTTAAGCCAAACGGGAAAACTAATCTTGCCGAAGCAATGAAAGATGCTGACGTTTTTGTCGGACTTTCAAAAGGAAATGTGGTGAACCAGGATATGATCCGTTCGATGGCGAAAAATCCGATCGTGTTTGCACTTGCTAATCCTGATCCGGAAATTCCGTATGAAGATGCGATGGCTGCACGTCCTGATATTATCATGGCAACCGGCCGTTCTGATCATCCAAACCAGGTGAATAATGTATTGGGATTCCCTTTCATTTTCCGTGGTGCATTGGATGTTCGTGCAACTTCTATCAATGAAGAAATGAAGATGGCTGCTGCTTATGCAATTGCTTCTCTTGCCAAAGAACCAGTGCCGGATGATGTGAGTCACGCATACGATACACGTAATCTCACGTTCGGACCAACATACATTATTCCCAAGCCGATCGATTCACGTTTGATCTCTACGGTTGCTCCCGCAGTTGCAAGGGCTGCTATTGAATCGGGTGTTGCGAAAAAAACGATCCCGGATTGGGAAGCTTATGCGAATGAATTAAGCAATCGTTTGGGCCGCGATAATAAATTAATGCGCGGTGTTGCAACCAAGGCGAAACAAAATCCAAAACGAATTGTATTTGCTGAAGCCGACACGTACAAAATCCTGAAAGCAGCACAAGCCGCTCGCGATGAAGGAATTGCAAAGCCAATTTTGCTCGGCGATATAGAAAAGATCAAACGTTTGATGGTCGAAAACAGCCTCGATCTCGGCGATACACCGATTATTGATCCGCGCGATGCTTCACAGGAAGATAATCGCACCCGTTTCGGCGAATTATTCTTCCAAAAGCAAAAACGCCGTGGATTTACGCCATACGAAGCGAAAAAAGTGATGACCGAACGGAATTATTACGGCGCAATGATGGTGGAAACCGGTATGGCAGACGGAATGATTTCAGGTTTGACAAGAAAATATGGAGCACCCATAAAACCTGCGCTTCAATGCATTGGCGTGCAGGAAGGCGTAAACAGGGTAGCAGGAATGTACATCATGTCGACAAGGCAAGGCAACTTTTTCTTCGCGGATACGACTATGAATGTAGATCCCACAGCGCAGGAACTTGTGGATATCACGGTGCTCACGGCACAGGCGATCAGGCAGTTTAATATCGTACCAAGAATCGCCCTGCTGTCTTACTCGAATTTTGGATCCGCTGAAGGGCCGATCCCGAAAAAAGTAAAAGAAGCAGTTGCCATTTTGCACCGCGATTACCCTGGTTTGATCGTTGACGGAGACATGCAGGCCAATTTTGCAATGAATAATGAGCTGTTAAAAGAGCAGTTCCCATTCAGTGAATTAGTCGGCAAAAAAGTAAATACGCTCATCTTCCCGAACCTTGCATCCGGGAACATAGCCTACAAACTGATGCAGGAAATGGGTGGCGCAGAAGCAATAGGTCCGGTACTGATCGGGATGAAAAAACCGGTTCACGTACTTCAGCTCGGAAGCTCTGTCCGCGAAATAGTAAACATGGTTACCATCGCTGTAGTCGACGCACAATCGCGACGGGGATAAAAAAAATAACAAAAGGGAAAATCCAAATCCCGACAGGCATTTTTGGAATTTGAAGTTTGATTTTTTGGAATTAAATAAGTTATGTATAATCACTTTGAAGGGAAATTGTCAGTGAAAACACCAACGTACGCGGTTCTCGATTGTGGAGGTGTTGGTTACCAGCTCAATATTTCTTTAAATACGTTTTCAAAAATTCCCGATTCAGGCAACTGCAGATTATTCGCACACCTGGCTGTCCGGGAAGATGCTTTAGTTCTTTTTGGTTTTGCAGATGAAGAAGAACGCGAATTGTTCCGCCAGCTGATCTCCGTTTCAGGAGTCGGCGCCGGTACAGCCCGCATGATCCTTTCATCAATGAGTCCTTCCGAAGTCGTACAGGCCATCCATTCAGGTAATGTAAACTCCCTGAAATCGATAAAAGGAATCGGCGAAAAATCTGCCCAGCGTATTATTATCGACCTGAAAGGCAAATTCACGAGTGATAACATGCCCGGCGCATCAATTTCATTCACAGGAGACAATAAAATGCGGGAAGAAGCGTTATCAGCGCTCGTGATGCTGGGATTTGCAAAAAACATGGCTGAAAAAGCGGTCGACAAAGCGCTTAAATCAGAAGGAAATGCTTTGTCAGTGGAACATTTACTCAAGCTAGCTTTAAAAAATCTTTGATATTCCTCCTCATCATTGAAACCATTTTTTAAATATACAATCGCCGCTGTGGCATCCTTCTCGCTTCTTGCGATGGTGATGAACAGTGATGCACGTGTCGGCTCTTCTTACCGCGGTTTGGTTGGAGGAACTGATAGCCCTGGAGTTGGAGATACTGCTGAGCTTGTGTATCCATTCGAAGATAAGTCAGGGCTTGACCCGCTTTATCATAATAATAACGGATCGCTCAAGCTCGAAGATCCGAGCAACATCAAAACAACCGTTACCTACGATCCTGATTCCAACATTTACATCGTTGAACAAAAAGTAGGCAAGCTTGATTATCGTCCGCCCACATACATGACACAGGAAGAGTATGTGTATTACGATATGAAAAGATCGATTCACGATTATTGGAGACAACGTGAACATGCAGAAAGTGAAACACAGGGAAGAGGAGATAAAAATCTTATTCCACCAATCAAGATCAACAGCGAAAAGTTTGACCGTATTTTTGGTGGCGGAACAATTGATATCCGCCCGCAGGGTTCTGCCGAATTAATTTTCGGGATCAATATTAATAAGACCAACAATCCTGCATTACCAGAACGTCAGCGAAGAATTTCTACGTTTGATTTTGATGAAAAAATTCAGCTGAATGTTATCGGTAAGATTGGTGAGAAATTAAAGCTTACTACAAATTATAATACCGAATCTACATTTGAATGGGAAAATCAAATGAAGCTGGAATACACCGGCTTCGAAGATGAGATCATCAAAAAGATTGAAGCAGGTAACGTCAATTTCGGATTGAATACTTCGCTGATCACAGGAAGTCAAACACTTTTCGGAATTAAAACGCAATTGCAATTTGGTCGTTTAACCGTGACAAGTGTTGCATCGCAGGAGCGCGGAAAAAAATCGGAGATCAACGTTACCGGTGGTGCGCAGGTAAGCACGTTCGAAGTAATGGCCGATAATTACGAGGCGAATAAACACTTTTTCCTTTCTCAATATTTCTTTGGCAGCTACGACCAGTCGCTCGCAAATTTCCCTGTGATCAATTCCGGTGTGGCAATTGTGCGGATGGAAGTTTGGGTAACGAATCGTACAGGCGCTGTTGATAATACAAGGAACATTGTTGCCTTTTCTGATCTTGGTGAAGATTCGCTTGAGTATGTAGGAACAAGTTTTATTGATGATTCTGCAGGCTTCGTACCACGTAATGGAGGGAATAGTCTGTATTATGAGATGACAACCAATTATCCAGCTTTACGTGATATTAATACGCCGCTTGCTACAACGTTCGCTCCATTAATTGCAGTCAATGGTTTTCAGCAGGATGTCAACTATATCCGTATTGGTAATGCAAGAAAGCTTAACACCACAGAATATACCATGAACACAA
>JBKJMR010000064.1:0-6607 GCA_046596275.1 Bacteroidia bacterium
GGAAGATCATGTCTCTGAATCCGGCTTCCAATCCAAGCACAGGCTCTTCCTTCGTGCGGGACTTGGAAATATTCAGAAAGCGAAAGATGTTTTCGGAAAAGATGTAACAACGATCCAGCCGAATCTTGGAATCGGAATTAAAATCAAATCGCTTACCATCGATTATGCATTAACCGATGTTGGCGATCAGTCTGTAGCATTGTACTCGAATATTTTTTCGATCAAGCTTGACATCAACCGTAAACCCAAATAGAGTAAACGTTTTTACCGTATACCACCGGTGGCGTTTCTCTGCAAATGATATTGACCCCATTGCATGAAACGACTTTACGCGTTATTCGTTGTTTCTTTACTCTTAACTGTTTCCGCAGCTGCACAGAGCTATGGAAATGAATGGATCGTTTATTCCCAGAAATATCTTAAGATCAAAGTTGCCAACGATGGAATTTATCGTGTCGATTCCACCGTGCTAAGCAATGCGCTGAATGCAATTGGTGTTCCGCTCAGTTCCGTTGATCCCAGAAACTTCCAGCTTTTTCATAATGGTTTGGAAGAATACATTTGGGTGCAAGGCGAAACAGACGGAACATTTGATGGAACAGATTTTCTTGAATTTTATGGTGTGCACAATGACGGTGCAAAAGATTCTGCGCTTTACCTCAATGGAAATACAATTCTGAATCCGTACTACAGCATTTATACGGATACAGCGGTTTATTTCCTTACCTGGAATTCGTCGCTTTCAAATCGCCGTTTTACAAATACAGCTGATACCGCATTTTCAACTTATACACCGGCGCAATGGTTAACCAACCGCGAAACATTTATCGGCGCAGCAGCTTATTTTCCCGGAGTGCAAAATGCCTTAGGCTTAACTGATCCTGATTTTATTTCTTCCGAAGGATTTTATGATCTGCCTTTTGATTTTGCAGCTTCTGCTTCCCGGAATGTATACTCAGCAAATGCATATACAGCTCCCGGTCGCCCTGATGCGCGCGTGCAGGTAAAAGTCGGATCGCATTCGGATGATGGAAATAATCAGCTGGATAACGAAATTCAAATTCAATTTCCTTCCGTGCTTTTTGATACGGTCTATAATGGCTACCAGGTACACACGTATAATTTTAATACGATCAATCCTGCCGTTTTAGGTGCAAGCTTCACAACGTTTGTGGTAAGCAGCATTAATGCAAGCGCTTCTGTTTCTTCCGGTCGCACCGCCATCGCATACATTTTGCTCGATTATCCGCACACCTTTCACATGGAAGGAAGAACTCGTTTCTTCGGTCACCTTCCTGATGATCCTGCGGGGAAATCGTATTTGCAATTGACAGGCGTTGGTGGAAGCGGACCTGTTCGTGTCTATGATTTTTTTAATCACGAACGTATTACTGCAACTTCCGTTGGTCCTGTTCATCATGCGCTTGTGAATAATGGAAACGGAACCGAAAAACCATTTGCTGTTGTGGATGAAGCCAGCGTTAGAAATGTAACTGTGCTTGCTCCTGTTACTCCCACAGCTTCATTCACCGATTTCGGCTTCACTCCTGTTGATTCTGCTTTTGTAATTGTTGCACACAAGTCGCTGATGAATGTTGCACAACAATACAAAACCTACAGAAGCTCATTCGCAGGCGGAACAAGAAACGTGGTGCTTGCAGATGTTTCTGAATTATATGATCAGTTTGCTTACGGCGTTTCACAACATCCATTATCGATCAGAAACTTTTCTGCGTTTTTAATTGCAAATTATCCGACACCACCTGCGCATTTATTTTTAATGGGAAAATCCATTTACGCCGACTACGCACGTTCGCATCCGACAGCGCCGAATCTTGTTCCTACTTTCGGATATCCTCCATGTGATAATTCGCTTACTGCCGGATTGAATGGAACGTTATGGGAACCTGCTATTCCAACAGGAAGAATTGCAGCACGCGATTCTGCACAGGCACAATGGTATTTGAATAAAGTGATTTCATACGAAAGTCAGCCCCCTGCAGAATGGATGAAACATGTTTTACATTTTGGTGGCGGATCAAATGCAATTGAGCAAAACCAGTTTTCTGGTTATTTAAATGGATATGAAACAATCATCGAAGACACTTCTTTCGGCGGATTTGTTCAGACCTACTTAAAAACATCTTCTTCTCCGATCCAGATCAATCAATCCGATTCATTGCGCGACAGGATTGAAGCAGGAATTTCTATCATGACATTTTTCGGTCATGCATCAGGAACCGGTTTTGATCAAAGCATTGACGATCCGACAACGTACAATAATGTTGATCGTTATCCATTCTTATTGGCGAATTCATGTTACGCAGGAGATATTCATTCGCCCGGAATAAGTTCGAGTGAAGCATTTACATTGATTGAGCAGAAAGGAACAATCGGTTATCTCGCTTCTGTCGGATTAGGTCTGCCGGGATTTTTGAATTTGTATTCCACCAATATTTACAGATCTGTCGGACAAACATTGTACGGAGAAAGTATTGGTGAATGTATTCAATGGAGTGTTCGCCAGGCAGAGCTTGCTTACCCGCAGGATATTTTTCTGAAAACTACATTGATGGAAATGACACTGGAAGGCGATCCTGCGGTGGTGATCAATTCTTTTCCTAAACCCGATTATAAAATTACAAATGCAGATGTCTGGTTTGATCAGCAATCGCAACCCGACAGTATTTCTGTTTATGCGAAGATCACAAACATTGGCAGAGCAATTACGGATACAATGATCGTTCAACTCTTCAGGCGCTTTCCGACCGGCGATACCACTTCGCAATTCCTGCAAATTCCTTCCACACATTTCAGGGACACGATCAAATTTAAAATCCCTGTTGATCAGCAAAGAGGAATCGGATTAAATCACATCAGGATCACTGTCGATTTCTACGGGCAGATTGATGAGCTGAATGAAAACAATAACGCCACCGTTCCTGATATTGATCTGCTCATTCACGGAAGCGCAATCGTCCCGGTTTATCCGTATGAATTCGCTGTTATTCCTGCTGACACAATTACGTTAAAAGCTTCAACGGTAAATCCGCTTGAACCGATGACAACATATCGATTCGAACTCGATACCACCGATTTGTTCAACAGCGCATTTAAACAAACGTATGTTGTGCTTGCTCCCGGCGGTGTGGTAAATTGGTCGCCGAATTTAATGGCAACCGACAGCATGGTTTATTTCTGGCGTGTCAGTCCTGATTCCCTTACAACAGCAGATGTTTTTCTCTGGCGACAAAGTTCTTTTCAATACATCGCAAATCAAGTCGGCTGGGGACAAGATCATATTTTTCAATTCACAAATGATAATTACCAGTTTGTAAAATTAGATCGCACCGCAAGAGATTTTGAATTCGTGAATGATGTAAAAACTATTTTCGTTAAGAATGGAATTTACGGATACGTTCCATGGAATGAAGTGTATTACAAAATTGACAATAGCATTCAGCATATTTTCTCTTGTGTATTCAACTGCGGTGGAGGCGGTGTAACGATTGCAGTAATTGATCCCGTATCAGGAAATCCATGGTCCTACCTTGACACGAACGCAACAGGTCCTGCAGGAAATTGCATTTGTTATCCGCAAACTTTTTACGCCTATGATTTTGCTGATGATACACCTGCCGGAAGACAAAACATTGAAAATTTTATTGCAGCAATTCCAACCGGTGCGCATGTGTTAGTGTATAGCCAGTATTACCACAATGCACAATCATACAATCCTGCATTACTTACACAGTTTTCTACAATCGGAAGTGATACGCTCGCAAACGTACAAGACACAACAGCGTTCATTGTCTGGGGAGTAAAAAACGGACCGCCAGGAAATGCAACAGAGGTAGTTGGTGCAAATCAAAATTCACTTATCACCTTGCAGGATACATTTGTTACGAATTGGAATACCGGACAAATTACTTCACCAGTAATCGGGCCAGCTGCATCATGGGGATCGTTTCACTGGAAACAACACGCAGATGAATTGCCGGATAATGATGTTGTCTCAGTTGTGCTTTATGGAATTACTGCGAATGGAATCCAGGATTCACTTACAACATTCGTAGAAGATTCTACAGATATTAATTCATTGCTTCCTTATGTAAACGCATCAGCCTATCCTTACATCCGGCTTGTTGCGAAGATGAAAGATGATACTTCGCGAACGCCTGCGCAAATGGAACGCTGGCATGTATTGTATTCGCCGATGCCGGATGTTGCAGTAAATCCACCAAGAGCATTTTCTTTTTACAGCGACACGTTGCAGGAAGGTGCGAATGCAAAACTTGCTGTTGCCATTCAAAACTTAACACCATGGTCATTGCCCGATTCGCTGCTCCTCACCTACTGGATCATTGATAAAAACCGTGTGCGGCATAATCTTCCGCAGAAATTGCGCGTTGGTCCGTTTACAGGATTCCAATGGTTCATTGATACAGTTTCAGTGAGCACAACAGGTTATGCAGGAGCAAATGAATTGTGGCTCGAAGTAAATCCTGTTGGAAACAATAATTCGCAGCTGGAACAATATCATTTCAATAATGTGCTGATGGTTCCGTTCACTGTAAGCACTGACCAGGTAAATCCGTTGCTTGATGTAACATTCGATGGTGTACACATCATGGATAAAGATCTTGTTTCAGGAAAGCCGGGAATTCTCATTACGCTGAAAGATGAAAATCAATTCCTCGCTTTGAATGATACAAGTGATTTTAATGTGTTCCTGCGTAAACCTTCCCAACAAGTTGCGCAGCTGATCCAGTGGGGCGCGGATATGCAATTCATCCCTGCAGTGTTGCCGAATAATTCCTGCAAAATTCTTTTTAACCCGAATTGTGCAGAAGACGGAATTTACGAATTGATCGTGCAAGCGAAAGATCGTTCTGATAATCAATCGGGATTAATTGATTTTGAAATTTCATTTGAAGTCGTCAATCAAGCGACAATTACAAATGTTTTAAATTATCCGAATCCGTTTTCTTCTTCAACGCAATTTGTTTTCACGCTCACCGGCACAGAAGTCCCTGATCTTTTCACGATACAGATCATGACCATCACCGGTAAAGTAGTTCGTGAAATCAACCGCGATGAATTCGGTGATCTGCACATCGGAAGAAACATCACCGCCTACTCCTGGGACGGCCGCGATCAGTTCGGCGATCAACTTGCGAATGGCGTTTACCTCTACCGCATCATCACACGCATCGACGGTCAGAGCATCGAACAAAGAGAAAGCGGCGCCGATCAATTCATCAATCAGGGTTGGGGCAAAATGTATTTAATGCGGTAAAAAAAGTTTTTAGTTCGGAGATTTTTACCGTGTCTCCGTGCCCCTGTGGCGAAATTATCGTGAACAGGAAATGTTAATGCGCATGACTTAGTGCCTTAATAGAAAAACATTTTTTTATCGTTGCATTAAACCTTCTCACAAAAGAATTGTCCAACAAGCAGAACCTAACTTTATCCTTTATGAAATTATCCAAAATCATCCTCTTCCTCCTTCTTTTCACCGGCTTCGCCATTCCTGAAAACGCCCATGCACAACGCGGTCAGCGCACACCACGACAAAAAGCAGCTGCCCGTAAAGCAGACAAGGTTCATGCACGCCGCGTAATTCGTCGCACGGCTTATGTCATTTTACATGCGCAGAAAAAAGTAAAAGAAAATAAAAATTACACCGGTGATCTCGCACGAGCCGTTGCGCATCAGCGTTATGCGCGTAAGCTTTATTTCCAGGGAAAATTTCTTCGCGCCATGCATCAGTCACGCCGCGCAAGACATTTTGCTATTCTCGCGATACAAGCAAATAAAGGAGCAGAAACAGCAGATATGAAATTAGATCCGGAAGATGAAGCGGTGATGAATGATACTCCTGCCAACGATGCAGAGCTCGACAAAGAATTGGAAACTGCTAATCCGGGCTATTCTCAAAAAGACCAGGATTTCGTTGACGCAGCGATCAGTGATTTGGATTTGAGTGATGTGGAGTGAAAAAGTTTCGGGTTCCGGGTTTCGAGTTGTGAGTTTATAGATATTCGGTGTTTGAAAAGTCGTCTTGGTAACAGAGGCGACTTTTTTTATGATAACGTTTGAGAAATTTTTCGTCTATTTGATGAAATGCTTCTGACTCCGGATATGAACAAACGTCTTCTTGCCACTATTTTATTTTTCACTTTTTTCATCTGCTGTTTCGCTAACCGAAAACTTGAAAAACAATTGCTCGGTTCATGGAAAATAAGTATCAAAGATTCGGCAGGATTTATCATTCCGAATAAGCAAACCATCCAATTTTTTTCTTTTTATAAATCCGGGCAATTTCAAATTGATGAGAAAGATATAATTATCGATTCCACCCAAAACATTTATGGTCAGCGCTTTTATTATGGAAAATGGGAAATAAACCGCAAGGATGATTCGCTTTCAACCTGGAAAAGTAATGCATTGATGGGTCTGATTGGTTATGACAGGGATTATAAAATTGCATCCTTAACCGATTCTGCTTTGGTGTTAAGTTATTCGATTGCGACAACAAAATACAACTTACATCTTGCGAGAGTAAAACCAATTGTTGAAATAAAACCATCAAGCGAAATAAATT
>JBKJMR010000216.1:0-3374 GCA_046596275.1 Bacteroidia bacterium
TTTATCCCGGGAAGCATCGCAGGTGATTTGACAAGCATTGGTACATTGCTCGCATTCGTTTTAGTGTGCGCAGGCATTTTAGTGATGCGTAAAAATGATCCGAATGCAATACGTCCGTTCAAAACACCATTGGTACCTTTCGTGCCAATTGCAGGAATTGTCGTTTGCGGTTTTATGATCATTTCGCTTGATCACGTTACACAGCTCAGCGCACTCGCATGGATGGTTCTCGGATTGATCATCTACTTCATCTACAGCCGCAGCCGCAGCAAGCTCGGGATAATGAAATAAAAAGGGACGAACAGGGGACGAGCGACGCGGGACGGGAAAATCATTTCCTCTCTTTCGTCACTCGTCCCTTTTCTTTTTTCGTTACGACATCTTTTTTCCGTCCCTCGCTTTTTTTTTCGTCCCACGTCCCCTTTTTTTCCGTCCCACCGTCCCCTTTTTTCCGTCCCACCGTCCCATTTTTTTCCGTCCTTTCAACTATGACAGAACCACGTGAATTAAAGAGAACCCTCGGCTTAGTAGATGCCACTTCCTTAGTAGCAGGTTCTATGATCGGCTCAGGGATTTTTCTTGTGAGCAGCGATATGGCGCGTGATGTTGGTTCTGCGGGCTGGCTGATCACGGCGTGGTTGCTTACCGGTGTGATCACGTTGATTGCAGCATTGAGCTATGGCGAGCTTGCGGGAATGATGCCGGCGGCGGGAGGACAATACGTTTACATTCAGCGTGCATTCGGGAAATTCACTTCTTTCCTTTATGGCTGGACAGTTTTTGCCGTAATACAAACAGGAGTAATTGCTGCAGTAGCAATGGCGTTTGCAAATTACGCTTCCGAATTAATGCCGGTTTTTTCTTCGAAGAATATTTTATTTTTCATTGGCGATTTTGCAATTACAGCACAACAGGTATTAGCAGTTGCATTAATCCTGTTTTTGACTTTTGTCAATACGCTAGGAGTAAAAAGCGGCGCAGGAATTCAGAAAATTTTTACCGGCGCAAAATTATTAGCGCTGTTTAGTTTAATTATTTTTGGATTGTTTGTAGGACTAAAAACCAATGTGTTCGGTAATAATTTCACCGATTCATTCAATGCAACACGAACCTTCCAGGAAGTAAAGGATGGACCATGGACCACAGTTCCGCTGAGTGGAATTTTCTTTTGGGCAATTTTCGGAATGACGTTGATGAATTCTCTTTTCTCAAGTGATGCATGGAACAATGTCACATTCATCGCAGGAGAAATAAAAGATCCGCAAAAAAATATTCCGAAAAGTCTTTTCCTTGGCACATTGATCGTCACCATTATTTACATCAGCGCGAATTTAGCATACCTCGCATTGCTTCCGCTCAAAGGAGATCCTGCCGCAACGGATGTAATGGGAAAAGGAATGCAATTCGCTGAAATGGGAAGAGTGGGAACCGCAGCAGCAACAGTGATTTTCGGAAACGTTGCAACCGTGATGATGGCATTGCTGATCATGGTTTCTACTTTCGGATGTAACAATGGAATTATTCTCGCCGGCGCACGTTTGTATTACGCAATGGCAAAAGATGGTTTATTCATCAGTAAAGCAACGAAGCTGAATAAACATTCCGTTCCTGGTTTTGCGCTTTGGCTCCAATGCATTTGGGCGGTGCTGTTATGTTTTTCCGGAACCTATCACGATCTGATCGTGTATTGTACTTTCGCGTCAATGATCTTTTACATCGTCACCATCGGCGGACTTTTTGTGTTGCGTAAAAAAGAGCCATTGACAGAACGTCCATATAAAGCATTCGGTTATCCTGTTTTGCCTGCACTTTATATTCTCATCGCTGTTGCAATCTGTGTGAATTTGCTTTTTATGGATACGAAGAATTCCATTGGAGGAATTGCTGTAATTGTCGTCGGCGTTCCGATTTACTTTATCCAGGAAGCGATGAAAAAGAAGTCGGTGCAATAGAACACGGATAACACGGATTTAACGGATTTTCACTGATCTTTTTCCGTTTTTATCCGCCAAATCCGCGTTATCCGTGTTCCATTCAATTATTTATCCATTTACAAACGGCTAGCTCACCTTTTTAAATTTCCATTTCACATCTTTGGAAAATAGTATTCCAACAGATGAAATCAGAGCTGCGCGAATTATTTTCTTTTACGGCAAGCGAACGCAACGGAACAATCGTTCTGCTGATTCTCATTATGATGCTGAGCGTATTTATTTCTTTGCAGGGAAAATTCATTTCATTGCCGAAAGAAGATTTCACACAGTTCGATGCATTTCTTGCAATGGTAGATGAAAAGCAAAGTGCAGATTCAATCGCGTATGCCGATAAATATGCCAATTCAAATTCATCCGAAGAAAAGAAAGATAAATTTCCATCCACATCAGAAGAAGCCGGACAACATTCCGTTTTTCATTCGAAAGAGCTTTTCAATTTTAATCCGAACGGACTTCCTGTCGACGATTGGGTTCGATTAGGATTAAGTCCGGCACAAGCGCGATCGGTTAAAAATTTTGAAACCAAAGGAGGAAGTTTCAAAACGAAAGAAGATGTTAAGAAGCTTTTCGTTATTTCCGAAGAACGTTACCGCGAATTAGAACCTTTTATTGTTTTACCAGAACAAAGCAACCAAAATTCTCAAACCCGGAACACTCCTGATCGTGACGGAACACGAAACCAACCAATTCCTTCCATAGTTGAACTCAACACAGCCGACAGTTCCTTACTCACAACTGTAAAAGGCATCGGACCTGTTTTTGCAAAACGTATTGTTGCTTACCGCGATCGATTGGGTGGATTTCATTCGAAGGATCAATTGTTGGAAGTTTTCGGAATGGATGCAGAAAAATATGCGCAGGTAAAAGAATTAGTCAAAACAGATTCCACTTACATCCGCAAAATCAATATCAACACAGTTGAAATTTCCGAGCTGAAAAAGTTTCCTTACCTCACACCAACTGTAGCAGCCGCGCTTGTGAATTACCGCAAGTCGCATGGGAATTATAAATCTGTTGGAGGCATTCGTTCTTGTGCGTTGATCACTGAAGCATTGTACAAAAAGGTTGCGCCTTATTTTACGATCTGAGATTTCATCAGCAATTTTTTTTAACCACAATAGACGCAAGAGGGCACAAGAAAAAAACTACGGTGAACTATTGTGCCTATTGTGGTTGAAAGCGCACGAAAACAATTCGTCTCACAGTCGCTTTCACGCGCATAGAAATCGTTAATTTGCACTCCCGATCATAAATTGCAAATTGACCTATGAACTCCATCCGAGAAGCAAACCGAAATGTTCCCGGTTTTGGAAAATCAGGAACATTTCGGATGGCTTCTCGGATGGAGTTCATAGGTCAATTTGCAATTTATGATCGGGA
>JBKJMR010000455.1:0-6811 GCA_046596275.1 Bacteroidia bacterium
CTGGCAGTATAAGATTGAATAGCTTGGCTTATTAAAAAATCAACTTCAGTAGAGTGATTTTGTTGCGTGTGCTGATAGGTTTGATTTGTTGTATGGATAGGTGGAGCTTGTTGGGTATAGGGCTGTTGTTGATTGTACACATTTACGATTGGTTGTATTTTCTTTTTTGTGACTGACATTCCAATAATTGAAAGGATTAATAAGACGAAACCAATAACGGCACCTATAATGTAGGGCGTATAATCAAAGCGTCTTATATATCCACCAAAATCTCCGAAATCATTGTATACATTATTCTGATGACTTGCATAACCAGCTCCCATTGCAAGAAAGCTTCCAACAATAATCAGGATACTTAATATCAATCCAATAATAGATAATGCTCTCATTATAGTTTTTTTTATTTGTGAGTGAGGTTAATTAATCCAATTCGTAGTAAATGTAATATTTTGGATTAATGGTAGTGATTTATAAAATGAAATAAGCGTTTGCAAACGACTAATGAAGGTTTCTGTAATGCACAGGATGGTGTGAACACAGATTTACTTTGAGTTTTTTCGCGTGAGGGATAGCAGCGAAAAGCCCGGAATTGTTATTTAACCCTCAAAGGGTTTGCAGGCGCGGTGGCTTGTGCGCAACCCTTTGAGGGTTAAATAATGATGAGGACTTGCAGCGAATAGCCCGACCTCGTCAATAGCAAAATTAATTTTAATTGGATTCTTTAATTTGACGAGGACACGCCCAATTAATCACAAGTAGAATTTCTCTTTATTTCCGTAATTTCGAATCTCAAATTTTCGAATCTTGAATTTATGATCCACCGGTACGATTTGCAGCCGCTTGAAGATGATTACCGGAGCTTAACTGCTTTGGATGATAAAAATGCGGCTGAGCGATTGAAGAATTTTTTGGAGACGGTGCGCTATGAATTGCGGATGGATACGGAAGTTATTTTTGAATATCGCCACGATGCGGATGAGCCGATGGTGATGCGGATATTAAAAACAGAAAAAGATCTTGACCGCTGGATTGAAGCGCGGTTTATGCGTCTCTCAGAATTTTTTGATTAATCTTCCAGGCTTTTTAGTTTCAATTTTCTTTTCAGCCACGTCAATAATCCTGTTACAGGTAAGCTTGCTGCAAAAGATGAAAAATCAAGCATTGTTTCTCTTTTCGTACGGTCATCATAAACAAAACCGGCCAGTTGAAATTAGGGGAATCTACCATTACCCTGCGGCTGGCAGATTCCCCGGGGGCGTCAAAACATTCTGCCGAAACAAAATTCAACGCTGTTCAGCTTTTCGCTTCTCCCCGTTGCCCAATCTTTTTTTGCCAGTTCAATGCGCAATCCGATTGTTTTACCCTGGTCAGGATTTGTGAAATACTTGAATTGCATCCGCATGGAACGGTCTTCATAGTCCTGCGACTTATCTAAATCCCACGGCATTCCATAACCGAATTCACCATAAATTCTTCCGTAACGGGCATTTCCACTTACAAAATTGTATGCGTGACCATTGTTCGGATCGTCGGTCATTACGATCATAACAATTTGAAATTCTTTATAAGCATTTAATCCAATGGTAAGATTTTCATTAAACTTATAGGATGCCTGAAAGCCGAACTGCGGATCAATCGTCATCCACATCGTATGCATGACACGTGTATCCGCGCCACCAATCTCACCATTCGGATTAATTTGTTCTTTCACATAGCCGGTTCCGAATCCAGCACCGAGATAATCGCCTGCGCGGAATTTATGTTCTCCGCCATTAATGAGCAGATCAATAAGTGAGAAGTGGCAACGTGTGGTAGCGCCGAGGATAAAGGTCTTTTTGTGGTAATCGTTAACATTAGCACCAACTTTATAATTATGCAACGCAGCAGCGAATTCATAATTCTGTAGTTGTGCATTAATTTGTCCGGAGAAAAGACAACCTCCGAGTACCAACAAGGCAAAGAAATGCCGGGTATGATTATTGAAGAATTTCATAAGAATGTTTTTTTTGGCGATTACTATTTTGAAAAATTCAACGATTCAAAAATTAAAAACTAAGATGAGAACAAGAATATGTCAATCTTATCTGAAGTTGTACAAAAGATTTTGAATCTTGAATCTTGAATCTTGAATCTTGAATCTTGAATTTTGAATCTTGAATCTTGAATTTTGAATCTTTATTGAGCTCCTTTAGCAATAAGCATAGCTTCAACTTCCGCATTCTTCATTGCCTTTGCAATATCAAGTGCTGTAACAGTTTGTTTGGTATTATAAACCGCCCACATATCTGATTTCGATTTGTAAACATTCATCGTAATGTTCACATTCGCGCCGCCTTCGATCAATGCGATTGCAATTTTGGTATAACCTTTTTGAATCGCATACATCAATGGAGTCGGATGTTTTTCTTTGTCGACCATCTTGAATCCTTGTGAATTCGAAGCAACAGATTCAGTGGTACGCATACGATCATTCGCATCAGCATGATTTGTCGGATGCGAGATCATTGCTTTTACAAACTGGGCGCGTGCCTCTTCAGAACCGATTCCGAATGTAATGCTTCCCATGATCGGTGTTCCGAGAATTGTTCCCATGTCATAATTCGGATTTGCACCGGCATTAAGAAGAACATTGACAATGTCTGTAATTGGAGAATAGATGGAAGGGTCGATTACAGTATCTGTTTTATATTTTTTGTAAAAGTCCATTAACCATTTTGCCTTTAGTTCCGGCGTTTCTACGCGCTGGCCATATTGTGTGAGTATGCTTCCATTGATATCCGAAGCATTTACATCCGCGCCTTTATCGATAAGCAATTGTACAATGTCGACGCGATGCGAAGTTTCCAGCGCCCAGAGCAAGGGAAATTTCATCGTGATCTTTTTGTTTACATCGGCGCCATCTTCAATTGCTTTTTTGATGACTTCAATATTTCCTTTGGTAATTCCTTCGTAAAGCGCCTTTTCAGGTTTTGCAGCGAAAGCGAAAGTTGAAATTGCAACGGTGATTGCCGTGATACAGATTTTGAGCATGTTGGTTTTCATTTGTTCCTGTTTTAGTTGGTTAGAATATTTTGACAGGACAAAACTAGGGGAGCAAAAACTGCTGTGTAATCCGTAGCGCTAGGTATTTTGTGTAGGTAGTTTTCTGGTTTAAAAAGTTTCGGGTTTAAAAAGTTTCTGGTTTCAAGTTTAAAAAGTTTCTGGTTTAAAAAGTTTCTGGTTTCAAGTTTGAAAGTTTCACATTCTAGAACCAGAAACCACTAAGCAGTAACCCGGAACCAACAACCTGAAACCCTCCCGATCGTGATCGGGACGAAACCCGAAACCCGAAACCCGAAACTCGAAACCAGTAACCCGAAACAGATATTTATTCCAAAAGGTCATTATCATAAGCAAACCGCATCAATCCAACCAGGGTTTTGGATTTTGTTTTTTGCAAAATATGCTTGCGGTGTGTATCCACGGTGCGCGGACTTATAAAAAGTGTGTCTGCAATTTGTGCGGAGGAATATTCTTTCGTGATGAGGCGGATGATTTCAATTTCACGTGGTGTGAGATGTTGCGTTTGTTCCGCGATCTTTTTTTCTTTACGGACGGTTGCCATCATGATGTTCACCACTTCATTGCTGTAAAACGTGCCATTATCAGCAATTTTATTGAGTGCATTGAGCAATTCTTGTTTGCCGGTATTTTTCAGAATGTAACCTTCTGCTTCGGTGTTCAGAATTTCGTTTACAATTTCCCTGTCATTGTACATTGTAAGCACAAGCACTTTTGTCAGCGGAAATTTTTCTTTTACAATTTTCGTCAATTCTGTTCCTGATAATCCCGGCATATTAATATCGGTAATGAGAATATCGGGGGATAAGGTTTCCACCATTTCCAGCGCGACAGTTCCATTCGGCGCTTCGCCGATAATTGAAAATCCTTTTTCTTTTTTCAATAACAATTTGATCCCGTCAATGAACATCTGGTGATCGTCGGCAATGACAATTTTTAAGATTTCCTGGCTCATTGATTATTTATTGAAGTATAGAATTAATGCGGATTTCCACAGACGTTCCTTTTCCGGGTGCACTGTGAATATCCAGTTTTCCTTCTAAAAGTTGCACACGTGAACGGATATTTTTCCAACCGATACCGGTGCTGCCTTCTACCTGGTCTATATTCATTCCAACACCATCATCACGGATTTCAACAAAAATTTCTCCGCCGGTATTTTTTATTTTTATGGTAATTGTATTCGCAGAAGCATATTTAAGCGCATTGTTCACCACTTCCTGGATGATACGGTACAATCCGATCTCCTCATTATTCGAAAGCTTCAGCGTAAAATCCTGGTGATCGATACTAACTTTCACTTGTGCGGGCTGCGATATTTTGGCTGCCAATTCGCGCAAGGCAGCAACGAGTCCGAGACGGATCAACGCAGCAGGCATCAGGTTATGCGAAATGCTTCTCACTTCCTGGCAGGCATCATCAATAAGTGAGAGCGAAGTTTTTAAAGTTTCATCATCTTCTTTCGCAACATTTTCTTCCAGGCCTGATACATTCAATCGCGCTGCAGAAAGTAATTGTCCGAGTCCGTCATGCAATTCCATCGCAATACGTTTACGTTCGTTTTCTTCCCCTTCAATTACAGCGCGGAATTGTTGTTGTTGCTGTCGCAGGCGGTTTCTATTGTAAATCATCCAGCCACTGATTCCTCCCAGCAATATGAATATACCAATGCCGATAAAAATAAGTTTTGTTCTTTCTTCGCTCTGTTGAACTTCCAACGCAAGATTTGCTTTTTCAATTCCTAAAACAGCAAGCTCTTTTTCTTTTTTCTCCGCCTCGTATTTCGCATCTGCATTTGCAATTTGCTTAATGCCTTCTTCATTCAGCAACGAATCATTTAACGCAATGTATTTTTCAAGAAATTCAGATTCAACATCATGGCGATCCATTTCTTTGTAAATAGCCGCAAGCATTTTATATGCATTTCGTTTTTCTTTTCTCGCATTGGTAAAAACTGTGAGTGCTAAACTTTCCCGTGCTGCAGCAATTGCATCATTATTCCAGCCCAGCTTCATGTAACACTGAGCCATATCAATCAGCACACCAGATTTAAATTTCAACAAATACCAATTGGAAGAATCGGGATTCATTTCTTCCAGCTTTGCGATCGCCAGTTCATGATAGGTCAATCCTACCTGCAGATTTCCTTTTGCTGTTTGCACATTTCCAATATCCGTCAGCACACTTGCAACACCACCCGAATCGCCGCGCATACGTTCAAGCTTCATACGCTGTGAATAATAATACAGCGCAGAATCATACTCTTTCTTCAGCACATAAATATTCCCGATGCCATTCAGCACGGAAGAAGTGGCGCCCGGATTATTTAATGCTTTGTCGATTTCAAGCGCGCGAAAAGAATATTCCAGTGCTTTCTGATAATTTCCCTGCGAGCGGTGAATTTTTCCGATCACGTAGCTGCATTCCGCAATGCCCGCGCTGTCATTCAGCGATTCCATTATTTTCAGCGACGACAGGTAAGCTGCTAATGCTTCCGGAAAATCGTTGCGGTAATAATGGACAAATCCCATGTTTTGGAATCCATCCGCAATTCCTTTTTGATACCCGATTTGCTGGCTCAATGCAAGTCCAGTCTGAGCGTAATTTGTTGCGAGCTCAAAATTATTTCTGCGTTCAGCATTAAAAAGTTTGTTCAGCTGTTCAGCAGAATCGACAGAAGGATTGTTTTGCGGCAGTTTCGCAACAGGAGTTGACTCGTTACAGCTAACGAGAAGAATCAGGAGCGGGAGAAGAAAAACCAGGCTGCGCAAGGGAAATGGGATTAAAAACAGCTTAAAAATAGGTTTTAATGTAATATTAAGTCCCCATTGGGTGATTCTTGTTCTTTTTGAATTGCTCTGAATTATCCTCGGGTAAATGGTTAAAATATTGAATTTGTTCGTTATATTTGTGTGTTCGTGTTTTGCGAACAGATAGATATAACGAACAATATGAATCACAATGCCATTCAACAAGCGCTGGAAGCTCTTCAAAAAGAGGCTCCTGTTGTTCCTCATTGGCATGAGGGGCGTAAGGGTGCTGATAATGGTCTGGATGGAAAGGTGGATATTGTTTTTACTAATGGGAAAGAGATTTTCGTGGTAGAATGCAAACAGAATATTCGTGCCCAACACATTGATGACCTCAAAAAACTGAAGAAGAAACATGACCATTTTATGGTGGTGGCAAACTATATTCTGCCGAAAGTAAAAGAAGAGCTCCGGAATTTAGGGATCGCCTACCTGGACACGGCGGGAAATGTTTTTCTGCAAACAAAAAAACATTTTCTCCTGATAGAAGGGAAACGACCTAAAGCACAAACAAAGGATGAATTAAAAAATCGCGCTTTTACAAAGACTGGATTAAAAGTAGTTTTCAATTTATTGATGCAGGAAGATTTGGTTAATCAACCATATCGCTACATCGCAAAGGAGACTGATGTAGCACTTGATACGATTAATAAGACGTTTACTGCATTAAAAACGCTTGGTCACATTATCAACATTGATGCACATCGTCAAAAGCTGGTAAAAACGAAAGCGCTTTATGACCGCTGGATCAATGCTTACGAAACGAAATTACAACCGGCATTATTTATAGGTAATTTTCGTTTTCTTAAAGATGATAATATGAGAAACTGGAAACAGATTCCTTTAAAAAATAAACATACCTATTGGGGAGGCGAACCGGGAGCGGATTTATATACAGATTATTTACGTCCTGAAATATTTACGATCTACACAGACGAAAC
>JBKJMR010000464.1:0-2552 GCA_046596275.1 Bacteroidia bacterium
CAATTATTGCGGGAGGCAAGAAAATTTAATATAACTGTTATTTTTATTTCTCAAAATATAGAAGATATTCCTGTTGAGATAAGAAGTCAATTCCAAAACCAATTTGCATTCCGCGAATCTCATTCCGAAATAACAAAGTATTTCCCCGATCAATTGTGTTATGTATCTCTATGTGGATCTAAGGCAGGATTTGCTATGAGGGTGAATGATGTAAAATCAGAATGTGAAGTTTCCTAAGACGGTCAAATAATCTCTTTGAGATTTTGTATCATCGGTAGAGTATTAATTCCAATTCGGCCAACTTTATTGACAAGTGTTAATAACGTTTCCCCCTCAATTTTTCAACCCCTCCCCAACCCAAAATTTTCCCTATATTTGAAATGATTAGTTCTTTGTAGCGGCTACAAGTCGGTTATTGAAACCAAAGGAAACCATCTACTTCCCAAAGGTTAAAATCCCATCTGCAAAGCTTCTATTGGTTTTTGGTTCTAATCCGTTACTTACAGAAACGGGAGTTCACTGTAAGTGCTTTTATTTCAAAGGGTTATAGGGTAGGTGCTTTTATCTATCTTTGATTATCACGCAAATTTATGATAGACATCCGACACAACTGGTCAAAGGAAGAGCTGCTAAATCTCTATAATACTCCGCTGCTGGAATTGGTTTTTCGCGCGGCTACTGTTCACCGTCAATTTCATAATCCTCAAGAAGTACAGGTAAGCTCGCTCATCTCTGTGAAAACAGGTGGATGTGCGGAGGATTGTGCTTATTGTCCGCAGGCTGCACGCTACCATACCAACATTAAAGTGCATAAATTAATGGGTGTGGATGAAGTGCGTGGTCTTGCTGAAAAAGCAAAATCGGGTGGTGCCTCGCGTATGTGCTTAGGCGCGGCGTGGAGAGAAGTACGCGATAATTCTGATTTTGACAGCGTGCTTGAAATGGTGAAAACCATTAATAAAATGGACATGGAAGTGTGCTGCACACTCGGTATGATAACAGAAGACCAGGCCCAGAAATTAGCTGAGGCCGGTCTTTATGCATACAATCATAATTTAGATACTTCGCCTGAATTTTATGGTGAAATTATTACGACAAGAACTTACGACGATCGGTTGAATACATTGAAGAACGTTCGTAAAGCAGGAATGACAATTTGCTCGGGCGGAATTATAGGCATGGGCGAAACTGCGGAAGACCGTTTGGGAATGCTCAAAACATTAAGCGGATTAAATCCACATCCTGAATCAGTGCCGATCAATTCACTTGTTGCTGTTGAAGGAACTCCGCTGGAAGAACAAAAACCCGTTCCTGTCTGGGATATGGTGCGTATGGTGGCCGTTACACGTATTGTGATGCCGGCATCTGCGGTTCGATTATCAGCAGGAAGAATGGCAATGAGCGCGGAAGGACAAGCGTTGTGTTTCCTTGCCGGTGCGAATTCGATTTTTGCGGGAGATAAATTGTTGACCACACCGAATCCTGCATTCAACGAAGACATGGAATTATTTGCAACGCTTGGATTAAAACCACGCGAAGCATTTAAATCCGGCCGTCCTCAAAATGTTGCCAAAGAAAACGCGGTTGAAATAACCGGATAAAAATAAGACCTTGAAAAAAGCACTACGCTTATCTGTATTGTTTGTCATCGTGCTATGCGGTCAGTGCTTTGCGCAATTCCGGATGAACTGGTATTCGCAATCGAGCAAAAACAGCGAGAAATATTTTCTTTCTGTCGGATACGGAGTAGGGCAGGCCTATTGGTATTCATCGCTTACTCAATCTTCCATTTACGATAAGTTCGGAAGCTCGATGGAAACCGGCACATTCAAATTTCGTGCAAGCAACACCACAACTTTCTACGATTTAAATATCCTTTGCCCGATTCGCAATTTCCGTATGGGATTGGGAATGAATTTTGAGAAGTTTTTCCTCACACGATTAGAGGTTCGCAATTCCGTTACCTCGAGCAAGGTTATTATTTACGATGAAAGTTTCCGCTTTGATAAATTATTTGTGCAGGTAGAATTCCCTTTCTGGCCGGACGCACGCAAACGTTTTTCATTAAGCGCAAATGGCCGTGTCGGATTTTTCAGCTTCAGCAATGTCGACCGCATCAATCTTTTCGGAAGCGATGCCATGGCAAACAGCATGTTTTTTACGATAAGCCCGGTTGCTGATGTGCAGCTGTATTCGGGAATTTATTTATTTGTTCAGCCTTTTGCAGAATATAAATATTTTAAAAATCCTGCCGTTGATCCGGGCGGGTCGATTGTGCATAATATTTGGACCTACAGCGCAATGATTGGCATCCGAATTGATCCATCAATGGCGGATCCATACAAGTAAGCTAATGAATAATACTTCTTCGCCCGAAACACGAACCGGCGCTGAAAGCAGGATGGCGGAAAAGCTGCAAGCCCGAATTGCAAACCATTCCTTTCGCAAATTAATACCGGCAGATCATTCCCTCATAGATTTTTGCTCCAACGATTACCTCGGTCTCGCACGATGCGAACAGCTTTTGAACGATGTAGAAGCAGAATGGAAAC
>JBKJMR010000038.1:0-6179 GCA_046596275.1 Bacteroidia bacterium
ATAAGGTTGCGGATAATGTTTTAATCAATCAGCCTGAGCTGCGTAACAAGCTGCGTTTTTACTGCCTGAAATCTTCAGAGGTAAATGCATTCTCTACCAACCAGGGAATTATTTTCATCACGCTCGGGCTTATCGCACAGCTGGAAAATGAAGCACAGCTTGCATTTATTATTTCGCACGAAGTAGCGCATTATGAGCGTCACCATACAATGAATGAATATCTCCGTAACCAGGAAATTTTCTCTGATAGAGGCGGATACAAATACAATACTTACGATGACCAGATCCGTAATGCAAGTTCATACAGCAAAGAGCTGGAGCTCGAAGCAGATTCAATCGGCATTGCGCGTCTTGCAAAAACAGGATACGATTGTGAAGAAGCGATCAGCTCGTTTTTTGTATTGCAATTTTCTGAGCTTCCATTCGAAGATTATGAATTCAGCGGAAAGTTCCTGGAAAATCCGGTTATGCTGCTTCCGAAAGATCTTTTTCTTGACAGTGTAAAACCGATCAATCTTGAGAATGATATGGATGATGATACTTATTCATCGCATCCGAATATCGCTACAAGAAGAAACAGGCTGGAAATTATTTTAGGTGGTATGACAGATTGTGGTGCGCTGAAATTCGTTGAAGGAAAAACGGCATTTTATACTATGAGAAAGATCTGTAGGTTTGAAACGGTGAGAATTATGCTGAACAGGAAAGATTATTTAGCTGCGCTTTATAATGCATATGTTTTACAGAAAGAAGATTCCACCAGCTTATACCTCAAACAAAGCATCGGCAAAGCGTTATATGGAATGGCGAAATATAAAAATCACAGCCAGTACAGCGATGTTTCTGAATATTATGGAAAGAAAGAAGGAAACCAGCAGCAGTGTTACCATCTTTTTGCTGAACTGAATGCGAGCCAGCTGAATATGATTGCCTTACGTTACCTCTACAATCTATCGCTGGAAGATTCAAGCTATACGGTCATGGCCATGCGTGCTGATCTTGCAGAAGAAGCGGTAAGAATGAACGAGATCCATTACAGTGATATGACCAAAACATTTGCGTTGTATCTCGAAATGAAAAATGACACGGTTGATACAACAAAAAAAACAACTGTTGCAAAAGTTGAGGATAATACCACTGATACAAAAACCTACGTTTCAAAATACGACAAGCTTCGCCAGGCAAAGAAAAAGCAGGAGAAGCAGGAAGCAACTGAAACAAAAAAATCAGATGCGAGTAAATTTTATCTTCTTGCATTCGCAGATATTCTTCCCACCCCCGGAGTAAAAAAGATGTTTGAGCAAGCTGAAACAACTGCGGCAGAAAAAACAGCGATAGAAAAAGCAGAAGAAGACAAGATCAATAAAATGAGCTCGTATGAAATCCGAAAAATGGAGCAGCAGAAAAACACTTCCGGAAAAAAAGAGGGCTTGAGCCTTGGAATTGATACTGTGGTTTTTGTTGATCCGTTTTATTACATCGCGAATGAACGCAAAGGATTAAAGCGTATCGAGTCGGAAACACAGCAGCTGGAATTTTCTAACCAGGTAAGAGAAAATGCTGCTTACTCCGGGCTCAATATCGAATTGCTGAACCCGAAAAGCTTTACGGTGAATGACGTTGATAAATACAATGACATGGCGGTGGTAAATGACTGGATGGGCGAACGTCTCGATCATGAAGATGATCTTGGAATGATCCCGCTCGAAACAGACCGTATGTTGCCGCTTGTAGAAAAATACAACACCACGCATTTCTGCTACACCGGTGTGTATACTTACACGCAAAAAAGACCAGGCCGTGGATTCATTGTCCTGCTGAGCGTGTTTATGTATCCTGTGCTTCCATTCGCCATTGCATACGCCGTTACACCAGAGCATCACACCTATTATTACACCTTGATGTATGATGTAAAAACAGGAAATACCGATGTAAAAAATACCATTCACCTGAAATCAAAATCGAAAAGCGGGTATATCAATTCGATTATGTACGATATGATGCTGCAAATTAAGCGGGAGAAAAAAGTTAAAAACACGAAACGATGAGAAAAACAATTCTGATCCTGTTTTTTCTTTTTGTTGGCAGTCAAACTATTCCGGCACAGGTTCCGGGATACCAGGGAAAACGTTTTTCTGCAGGATATAATGCTTCCACCTTCTTTTACATTATACCTGAAGGATGGAATGGCGACATCTCGGATATTTTCGCGGGCACAAGACTGTCATATAAAACCGAGCTGCATGTAAATTATGTGCTCTCGAGAAAAGTATCTGCAGGTTTCAGCTATTACTTCGCAAAACAAAAAGCATATTTCACCCACAACTATGTTGACAATTTCGGATACCTCGTACCCAAAAATGATTACGCATTGTGCAGGCTGAATATTTTCGAATTCAACATGAAGTTCTTCAGGAAAAACTTCATTGCACCGGCAGGATTTTATCACCAGCTTTCTGTAGCAATGGTAAAATACAGTCTTGGCGAAAAAGACAACACACTGACTGTTTACAATCAGAATAACAGCTCAGCACCTGTTGTGCTCGAAGGTGATAAAGATGGCTATATCTGCGCTAAGCTTGGCTACAGCATTGGAAAAACAAATCCTATCGGGCATAATTTTTACCTGAACACGGCATTCGGCATCAACTTTTTCAGGGGCGGCGATAGTTTTTTTCTTCGTGGCGACAGCGAAATACATGTTCGGAATTATATGCTTGTAAACTTCAATCGTAATTTACGCACGCACAATTTATTTGAACTAAAGCTCGGCTTTGGCTGGCTTGCATTTTAAGACATGAAAAAATATCTCCCTCTTCTCTTTTGTTTATCCGGAATTGGCGCAACTTTTCTTTCTGCACAAGTTCCGGGTTATCAGGGAAAGCGTTTTTCTGTAGGATACAATGCCTCTACGTTTTTTTATGTTGCAGATTTCGGTCTTTCCTATGGCGTAGGACAAGTATTTGCTAATACCAGGCTGACTTACAAAACAGAGCTTCATCTTAATTATGTTTTGTCGAGAAAAGTTTCGGCCGGGTTCAGCTATTATTTTGCAAAACAAAAGCTCAATTTCAGATTGGCGAGGATGGAGAATTTTTCGCAGAACTATAACTATCGTCCCGAGACAGGGAAAGCGCCTTGCAAAATTTTTATTTATGAATTTAATCTAAAGTTCTTTCGTAAAAATTTCGTTGCACCCGCCGGTTTGTACAATCAGTTCTCTGCAGGAATTGTAAAATATAGTCTTGGCACCAGCGATAATACATTAACTGTGTACGATGATCTTTCCGGTGCAACTCCGCTGGTTATAGAAGGTGACGAAGATGCGTACACGTGTTATAAGTTTGGGTACGCAATAGGAAAAACAAATCCGATCGGGCACAAATTCTATCTTACAACAGCTTTTGGCGTGAATATTTTTTCAGGTGGTGATGGAGCTCGTTTAAAAAGGCATGAATCACTCACGATGGACAATTATATTCGTGCTAACTTCAATCGAAGTTTACGAACACAAAATACATTAGAAGTAAAGCTCGGATTCGGCTGGCTGGCGTTTTAAAATTTTGTACTTATAAAGTAGAGAGCTGGGTAATTCCGGCTCTTTTTTTTTGCGCTTGACTTCCATTATCGTTTTATCTACAAAGCGTACCTCTTTTAAGCCAATCAGTCGAATAAGGAAGCCCGCGCTTTAGGCATAAGCGCATCTTTACCTCATAAATCCGGACCCAACCGGCAATATTTACAAATCCCAACCAATATGAAACCAGTAAAATTATTCGCAGGTATTGCTATAGCCATCCTCGCATTGCAGGGTTGCTCAGATAAAGAACCAAAACCAACAGGACTTCCGGGCGACAATCTTGATTTGTTTGCTGTACTTAATCTTTTCGAAAAATCGACAAGCATTGAGAGCTTTGAAAAATCATTGAATGATAAATCCACAGGCGTAAACAATATGGACCTGAATGGTGATGGAAAAGTGGATTACATCCGCGTGGTAGATCTGCAATCGGGCGATGCA
This sequence comes from Bacteroidia bacterium, assembly GCA_046596275.1. Lineage (GTDB taxonomy): Bacteria > Bacteroidota > Bacteroidia > Palsa-965 > Palsa-965. Next base: position 4,022 of record JBKJMR010000038.1, read on the forward strand.
CATGCCATCACACTTCGTATTCCTGTAACACCTGAAGAATCGCAGGACATTGCAGTAATTGAAATTGAAAAAACAAGCGACAATACAGCAAGCATACAAATTATCGGCGACGAAGAAATGTATGGCAAAGAAGCAATTGTAGAGCCGAAAGACGGCAGTGAAAAAGCAGGTTTTGTTTATGCAAGCGCAGTTGGTGTTAACGTTTATGGATGGCCTTCTGTCAGACACGTTTATTCACCTGCCTACGTAGTTTATACATCACCTTATTACTACGATTATTATCCTGTATACTGGAGTCCGTGGGAACCTGTTGAATACAGAGTTTATGCTCCGATGGTTTACAAAAATCACGGGCAATATGTCAAGTATAATAAACATCGCTTCCGTAATGCGCATGAAATGTATTATTCAAACCGCATGAGTTCCGGTTTTGTGAAGGGCCGTTATAAGAACGGAGATTTCAAAGAAGGAAAACAAGCGCGTTACAAAGGTGATTTCCCGAAAGGAAACGGCAACAATAAACATGATGGTAACGGAAATGATCACCGTGGTGGAATGGATAAACATGATGGCAACAACAAGCATGATGGAAATAATAACCACGGAGGAAATGACAAGAACGGAGGAAATGACAAGAACGGCGGAAACGACAAGCAGGGTGGAAACCATAAGCAAGGTGGGAACGACGGAAAAGATGATCGCGGTGGAAACGACAAAAAAGGTGGAAACGATAACGGCGGAAAAAATGATAATAGTAAAATGCAGAAGCAAGGCGGTGGAGATAAATCACCGAAAGGCGGAAATCAACCCAAAGGTGGTTCACCAAAAGGTGGTGGCGGAAAAAAATAAATAATTATTAATTGCCTTTGACTTTAAACAGGTTGTTCAAAAGAACAACCTGTTTTTTTTATATCAACACTAATTCACCTGTAGCAAAGACAGGATAGTAAGGTAGTGTCTCAGTTTCATTTTACTTTGCCTTCGTCATTTTTCACTACTTGTTCATTGAGCATTTGGCATTGTGCGTTTCGTGTGAGGAGAAATTCCCTGGCCTCTAATGCTCAATGTACACTGCTCAAGGATAAAGTGAAAAGTTTTTTTTGCGTGAGGGAAATTACAGTAAGCTCCCTGCTCGTCCTGATTTGAAATCAAAGAATCTCCTTGTCCCCGCAGGAGTTGCATTCGCTTTGGTTCAATATATAGCCGGCAAAGCATAATTAACCCACAAGCCCAAATATTAACAAATAGGCACAAATTGTTAATTTATTCTGCATTTATTGCGAAAGTGTAAATTAATTATTTATTTAGCTATAACTAATTATTTATTCACCCTAAAATCAAACCTATGAATAGTACAAGAGTTCAACAAAGCCTCACAACGGCTAATGCCCTTTTTAATGACAATGGATCCTACAGCAATCTCAGTACCGGAGATCTTATTGGATTCCTGCAAAATGAAATGACTGACATTACAGCGGATTTGCAGCTGGCATTTGATTGCCTGACAAGATTTAAATGCCGCGGTTTTAAAGTGGAAGAAAAGATCGGAGCGCAAATCGACATCGCTACCTGTCTGAATCTTGAAGATCACGAAGCGCGTATGCGTGAGCTGCTGAAAGAGTATGCAATCGCAAAACAAGCTGAGTAAACAGTCCTTTTGTTTTTGTTAATTCAACAGCTTCCTGCTTAAAAATCAGGAAGCTGTTTTTATACCCCTGCCATGAAATTTAAACAATCATTTTATTCCATATTCGCCGACAGTCCTCAGAAGAGTGACGGAAGCGTAGAAAAAATTATTTACTCCACCAGGACCGGAATGGCGATGGTAATCACCACGGAGCAAATGGAATTGATTAGCAAACAATCCTTTTTCCAATTACCATCGTGGCTCCTGGATAAACTTGTGCAGGGAAAAATTATCGTGCCTGAATTTGAAAACGAATTTGAAACATGCTTGCAGGAGAACAAAAATTTTCTCGACGATAGTCAAACGCTCAGCTACACAATTCAACCCACAGGTAATTGCCAGCTCGGTTGTAATTATTGCGGTCAGCTGCATCGCAATGTAACGATGTCGAGAAAAGTGATGGATGATGTGTACGCGAGGATTGAAAGCTTTACAACCAACAGCAGGTTTAATCATTTAGATGTGACCTGG
>JBKJMR010000202.1:0-4241 GCA_046596275.1 Bacteroidia bacterium
ATAAATGGCGCATCGCTTCTTCAATCTCAAACTCTTTTCCGGTGAGCTGAAAAACAGAAATTGCATAAGGCGTTTCACCACCAAAATAAGATTGATTCACATTGATCCCGATCCCCACCACCGAAGCCGAAAGCTGCTCGCCATTGAGCACATTTTCAATCAGGATGCCAGCTACCTTTTTACCGTCAGCTATGATGTCATTCGGCCATTTAATATGCACTCCGCTGCCCGGAAGTAAGTCGCGGAGCAGGTCGGAAATACCCAGTGAAACGGCCCTGGTAAGGTCGAATTGTGAATTAATGGGAAGAAAGTTGGGCTTTAAAAGGATCGAACAAGTGATATTCTTACCCGGCTCACTGAACCAGGAATTGCCCCTTTGCCCCCTGCCGGAAGTCTGGATTTTCGCTGTTACCACTGCTCCTTCCGCAATATCAGCGCCACGCAAAAGTCCCATCGTAAAGGTGTTGGTGGAATCAACTTCTCCCAACCTGACGATGTGATTACCGATGAACAATGTTTCAGGGCTTCCCGAGGCCATTTTTACTTAACTTTGTACTCCCGTGCAAAAAGCAAGGATAGTTTTTATTTATCAGCAAAATTAGGCTTTTAACCTTCAATCCGCACAACGGACCGGGCGGAAGCAAAATCATTAAATGGCAAAGAAAAAAGCATCACCTCAGAAAACAGCTAAAAAAGCGAAAACTGTTAAGAAAGTAGCAACTCCTAAGAAGAAGGCGGCAACAAAAAAGGCGGCAGGAGCAGTTAAAAAAACAGCTTCCAAAAAAGCAGCTCCGAAAAAAGCTGTAGCGAAAAAAGCAGCTCCGAAGAAAAAAGTGACTGCAAAAAAAGCCGCTCCCAAAAAAGCAGCAGCTAAAAAAGCAGCTCCAAAAAAAGCAGCTCCAAAAAAAGTGGCAGCTAAAAAAGTGGCTCCTGAAAAAGCAGTGGCAAAAAAGGCAGCAGCTCCTAAAAAAGTTGTCGCTAAAAAAGCTGAACCGGGACTTGTTTCTAAAGCAGTTACCGCTGTGAAAAACGTGGTGCATAATATCGCAGAAGCGGTTTCTCACATTGGAGAAGCGAAAGCAAAAACTCCGAAAGAACCTGCAAAGCCACTTTCAAGAAACCAGCTGAAAAAATCTTCGGCGAAAAAAAGCGCTTCTGAAAGAGATACGCTCCTGCAGGATACCTACACCAAAAATCCTTCAGCTCCGAAAAATAAAAAGCCGGTCGATCACGAAGCGTTTAAGCTTGCAAAATCGATCGTGAACGCTATCGAAGAAAAGAAAGGCGATAATATCGTTTGCCTCGATCTTCGCGATATCGAAAACCGTGTCTGCGATTATTTTATCATCTGTGAAGGAAATTCCACAACACAGATCGAAGCGATCGCAGGTTCAGTTGAATTCTTAGTGAAAAAAGAGCTCGGCGAACGTCCATACCGTTCTGAAGGATATGAAAATGCAACCTGGATCCTGATCGATTACGTAAATGTTATAGTGCACGTTTTTGACAAGGAAACAAGACATTTTTATAACCTGGAAAGTCTTTGGGCTGATGGGGAAAAAATCACCTTTTAGTTCGGGGTTCGGGGTTCGGGGTTCGGGGTTCGGGGTTCGGGGTTAAAAAAATTACGTGTAACGGTATAGTAATTGGCACATTAATAAAACACAATAACAACCCTGAACACGAAACACAGAACACGAAACACGAAACCCTTAAACCTTAAATTTTGCTAATTGATTAAAATTTTTCAGTCGTGAAAACGACATTCTAGAAAAGGAATAAAATGAGCGAACAAAATCAGCCAGATAATAACGAGCAGGATCGTCGTAAAGACAAATCGCCTCGTAAACCACAAATGCCCCGTTCTCCTTCGGGATTTTTCTGGGTATATATCATCCTTGTTGTTGGATTGATCGGCTTCTTTGTGCCGAGCATGATGACCGAACTTCCGGAAGTGAGCAATGCGGATTTTAATAACCTGATCAAAGATCATGCGATTGAAAAATTGTACAGGGTAAGCAATGAAAATAATACCATCGAAATTGTGCTTGACAAATCGAAGGAACAAACCCCTTCGGTAAAAACACTCAAAGCAAGATTTCATAACTGGAATGGCATTAAACCTGAACATGTTCCACACCTAAAGCTTCAGGGCACATGGTCAGAATCGTTTGATAAGCGCATCACGCAAACTCAGCTCGATAACGGTTATACAAACGACAATCTTATTCCTATTGAAGAAGTTAAGCGCTCTTCTATTTCCGATCATCTGAGCTGGATCATTCCACTAGGATTGATGGTAGTGCTTTGGGTTTTCTTCATGCGCAGAATGGGCGGCGGCGGCGGAAGCCAGATCTTCAACATTGGAAAATCACGCGCTACGCTTTTTGATAAAGACACAACCGTCAGCACCACATTTAATGATGTTGCCGGATTGGAAGAAGCAAAAGTGGAGATCAAAGAGATCGTTGATTTCTTAAAGCATCCGAAAAAATATACCGACCTCGGTGCAAAAATTCCGAAAGGTGCTTTGCTTGTTGGTCCTCCCGGTACCGGTAAAACTTTGCTTGCGAAAGCAGTTGCAGGTGAAGCTAAAGTCCCTTTCTTCTCTTTGTCAGGATCTGATTTCGTTGAGATGTTCGTCGGTGTCGGCGCATCACGTGTTCGCGATCTTTTCAAGCAGGCGAAAGAAAAATCACCGTGTATCATCTTCATCGATGAGATCGACGCAATCGGTCGTGCACGTGGAAGAAGCGCTTCACAAGGTTCAAATGATGAGCGGGAGAATACGCTGAATCAATTGCTCACCGAGATGGACGGATTCGGAACCAACTCCGGCGTTATCATTCTCGCAGCAACAAACCGCGCTGATATTCTTGACAGAGCATTATTGCGTGCAGGTCGTTTCGATCGCCAGATCTATGTTGATCTTCCGGATTTGAACGAACGTCGTGCGATCTTCCAGGTGCATTTGAAACCGTTGAAGCTCGACAAAGCAGTTGACCTTGATTTCTTAGCGAAACAAACTCCCGGATTTTCAGGAGCTGATATCGCGAACATTTGCAACGAGGCTGCTTTGATTGCTGCACGTCACGATAAAAAATTCGTAGAGCGCCAGGATTTCCTTGATGCAGTTGATCGTATCATCGGCGGATTGGAAAAGAAGAACAAGATCATTTCCAAAGACGAGAAAAAAGTGATTGCTTTCCACGAAGCAGGTCACGCTACAGTAAGCTGGATGCTCGAACACGCTGCTCCGCTTGTAAAAGTGACGATCGTTCCACGCGGAAGATCATTGGGAGCTGCATGGTATTTACCGGATGAGCGTCAATTGACAACGACAGAACAATTCATGGATGAGATCTGCGCAACGTTAGGCGGACGTGCTGCTGAAGAAGTTGTATTCGGAAGGATTTCTACAGGCGCATTAAGCGATCTGGAAAGAATCACGAAGCAGGCGTATGCAATGGTTACGTATTATGGATTGAATCCGAAAATCGGAAACATTTCTTATTACGATACGAGCGGACAAGAATTCATGATGACCAAGCCGTACAGCGAAAAAACAGCTGAGACGATTGATGAAGAAGTGAAGAAGATGATTGATCTTGCTTACGAGCAGACCAAACAAATTCTGCGCGACAACCGCGATAAACTAGATCAGCTTGCTGCAAAGCTTATTGAGAAAGAAGTTATTTTCAAAGAAGATCTCGAGCACATTTTCGGAAAACGTCAATGGGACAAAGATCTTGCTGCTGAATTGGGAGCGAATGAAAATGGTGATCCGCTGGTGAAGCCAGTAACTCCAACGACAACCGTTATTGAAAACGCGAACACTTCAGATATCAAACCTGAGAAGTAGTATTGAGTATTTAGTATTGGGTATTGAGTAATCTTCGCTCAGTCCCAATACTAAATACTAAATACCCAATACCACTGGGCATGGACGATACCACATCGAGAGAAAAGATCCTGAAAAAAGTCAGAGCTGCTTTGATAAACAAATCAAAGCTTGAACCTGGTGCGATTGATTTTGAATCGAACATATACGCTGAATCGGACGACCCTTTAGAATTGGTTTTTGCTCAACAATTTTCTGATGTCGGTGGAAATTTTGTGTTCTGTGAGAATGATGATGATTTCATTTACAATATCGGTGCATTAACAGCAGATGAAAATTTCGGAAAGCTCTGGTGTGCAGAACCTGAAATTCAACATCTTTTAACACAGGCGAATATTCC
>JBKJMR010000214.1:0-6639 GCA_046596275.1 Bacteroidia bacterium
TATGTGGTTTGCTACCGATGCCGGTGTGTGCAGGTACAATGGTTATGAATTTAAAACCTTCACCGTTAGTGATGGGCTCACCAACAATATTGTTTTTCATTTGTGTGAGGATGCTACAGGACGAATATGGTGCGATGGATTTAGCGGCAGGATCAGTTACATCGAACAGGATAAAGTATATACCATTCCTGCTAATGACAGCATTGCGCGCTTTTTACAAAATGGTAAAAATATCATACGCAAAATTTATGTAGATCACGAAAACACGCTATGGATTTCAACACTGCGCGGATTACTGTTTACCAAAAAAGAGGATGATTACCGTAAGTGTTATCTTATTTCAAACCTTCCGGATTCCACACGGCTGTATGGGAAGATGGTAGATTCGGTTTGGCTTTTTAGCAATATGATCCTTGGCACACAGTCTGACCTTAACATGGAATTGACAATTGAAAGAAAAGACCGGATAACAAAATTTGTCGTCAGGCCCGGTCCTCAAAGCTATACGGCAATAATGAATGGAGCAAACACGCGTGATGGTGATGTAGTGTTCAATGTTTTTTCCAACCTGTACCTTGTGAATGATACAGGATATGTTTTATTAGCTACTTACAAACATCCGCCCCTTTTTATTTACACCGGAAATGATGGTCTTACCTGGGTGAGCATTCAAACAGAAGGAGTCTATTGTTACTCAGAAAATAATTTCACCAAACCAGTCGGGCATTACCTGCAGGGAAGCTCTGTTTCTTCTATTTGTACCGACCGTGAAGATGGAATGTGGTTTACTACGCTTGAAAAAGGGATAATGTATTGTCCGACGAAAGCTGTAATGGATTACAGGAACCTGCCTTTCCTGGATGGACGCGTGTGTGCGATCGGTGAATTGAATAACGGACTTTTGATCGGGACGTATAGTGGCGCAATTTTAAATTACCGGGTAGAAGAAGATACAATTCATCAATTAGAACTCTATGATAAGACGTTTCTCTTAAATGATATTTATCCGCATTCAAACGGAGCATATATTGTCTCGACAGGAACTGTCGGTTATGCAGATAGTGCATTTAATATAACTAAATTGTTTTATGACCGTCCGCCAAATCCGGTTAACGGTTTGCAATTTATTTCTGGCGCTAATGGAGTTACGCTGTCGGATGATGGAACGCCTTTCGTATTAACAAGCTTATGGCTGAAAAGACTCGATGATACGGTAATGAGCACCGTCCATTCAAATAGTAAACAAACTTATTTTTATCAATCCTTAGTTACAGCGCTTCCCTCACGCGGCCGGGTAATATTCCGCAATCGAAAAAATGAAATCCTTGTCGGTTGTCTTAATGGAATGTATGAATTTTCAGAAGGTAAATTAAATGCGCTCGGTAAAAGAGACAGTCTTCTTTTTTCCGATCCATCCGGGATTGTTGAGGATAAAAATGGTGTCACCTGGATCACAACAAAAGGGAATGGAGTTGTGATCTGGAATGGCGAAAAAGCAATTGCGCTTACTGTTACCGATGGCTTACCTTCCAATTCCTGCAATGCCATCGATTTTGATCCGGATGGAAATGCATGGATCGGTACGAATAAAGGAGTAGCAAAAATTATTGTGAATTACGCGGCATATAAAAAATCGCGGATAGAAACGTATAATGTCGCGCATGGAATTATTTCAGACGAGATCATGAAGCTGCGCATTGTGAATGAAAAATTATGGCTCGGAACAAACAAAGGGCTTTGCACGATCGATATAAAGAAGCTCAAGCTGAATTCACTTGCACCTCCCGTTTTTATTTCAGGCATCCGGGTCGATGAAAAATTGTATTCGCGCTTTGATACGTTTCCCGAATTAAATTACAACCAGAATACGATCCATTTTTTCCTGGAAGGAATTTCATATGCAGGTAAAGTGGATTTTCTTTATTACCTCCAGGGCTTCGATACAAAGTTAGAAACCACCAATCAACATGAAATTGTATATGGAAATCTTCCACCCGGTAAATACAAGCTCGTCGTTTATGCACGTAATAACGATAAGACACTCAGCAGCACGCCTGCGGTATTTAGTTTTGTAATTCCCGCACCATTCTGGAAAACGTGGTGGTTCATTTCACTTTCTGTTCTTGGCATTGCAGGATTGGTTTGGTTTTTTGTTCGTATACGCCTGCGCAAGATCCGGGCACGCGAAAAAGAAAAAACGCATGTCAATAAATTGCTTGCCGAATTTCAGCTTACCGCATTGCGCGCGCAGATGAACCCGCATTTTATTTTTAATGCAATCAATTCCATCCAGAGTTTTGTGCTGCTCAATAATTCACAGGAAGCTTATAGTTATCTCGCAAAATTTTCACGACTCATTCGAATGGTGTTGAATAATGCACAAGACCGCTACATCCTTCTCGAGCAGGAATTAAGCATGCTGAATCTTTATGTAGAGCTCGAACAATTACGGTTCAGCAGCAAATTCGAATATCATCTGCAGCTCGACCCTTCCATTGATGATTCGCAAATACATATTCCTTCCATGATGTTTCAGCCGTATGTTGAAAATGCAATCTGGCACGGTTTGATGAATCTTACCGGCAACACGCCCGGTGTATTGACCATTACCATTCGTTTGGCAGGCGAACATCTGCTTGTCTGCATTGAAGACAATGGAATCGGACGCGAAAAAGCAAAATTGCTCAGCCGGAATTTTTCGCATACATCCCTGGGCATGGAGCTTTCCCGGCAGCGTGTCGAGCTCATGAGCAATATGCCGGCTGCTGAAAAATCAAGTGTGCGTGTAATTGATCTGTACGACAACTCGGGCAGAGCAACAGGAACACGTGTGGAAGTTACAGTGCCTGTAAGTTATGAAAGACAGCTATGAAGATCAAAGTTCTCCTTGTTGATGATGAAGCAAAAAGCCGCGTAGTATTGCGCAGCCTGCTCAGTAGTTTATTCCCGGAAATAGAAATTGTTGCAGAAGCAGCAAATGTGGAAGAAGCTTTCCTCGCGGTAAATGAACATTCGCCGGCGCTTGTTTTTCTCGACATACAAATGCCCGGTGGCGATGGATTTAATCTATTGCGCAAATGGGAAGAAGTTCCGTTTGATGTAATTTTCATTACCAGCTTTGATACGTTCATGATCGACGCGATCCGTTTCAGCGCTTTAGATTATTTGCTGAAGCCGGTTGAAGTAGACGATCTGAAAAATGCCGTTGCGCGGGTAATAAAAAAAGCAGAAAAAAAAGAGCGTACTACTATACAGATCGGGAATGTGCTGAACAGTCTCCACGCCGAAATGAAAGACCGCAAGATCGCAGTCCATGTGCGCGATAAGGTGAAGCTGTTGCCGGTAATGTCTATAGCTTACATCGAAGCCGATACAAGCTGGTGCAGGATCACAATGAGCGACAAGGAACAATACATGATTGCGAAAAACCTGAAAGAGTTCGATGATTTTTTTTCTGCCACCACAGCTTTTATCCGTGTTCACAAAAGTTATCTCGTGAATGTGAATTTTATTACTGAATATTCAAAAGGAGAACCGTTCATCATTACCATGCACGATAAAAAAGTGTTTGAAGTAGCGCGGAGGAAAAAAAGAGAAATACTTGCCCTGGTGAATATGCAGAAGTAATCTGCAGAATAAAAAATCCCCGCTTGCTTTTAAAACAGGCAGGGAATTTTATTTGCAATTCTAATTGACAAAACAATTATTATTTCGCCTTTTTCATTTCAAGCACATCATTCGGATCAAACGTTGCTCCCTTTACATCTACAGTTGCAATAATTTTGAATTTCGATTTTTCTCCACTCATAAATCCACCCACTTTCCCCAGTCCGCCTATTACGCCACCTTTATCTGCCATGCTCTCGTTAGCTGTTTTCATATAGCTGAATGGCAAAGTGAACACCACATTTTTTGTTTCATCTTTACTTATTGCAAATCCCCCCAGCTTCACTTTTCCAAGTTCAAAATTTTTCGTTACCGCTTTGTCTCCGGTGCCCGTAGTAAATGCTTCTTCAAATTTGATCTCAACCGATTCAATCAGCTGGTCACTTTTTCCCGTAATCACCACAGCTCCTTTTATTTCCGTATCCGAAGTGCTGAATGTTGGTGTCGCCTCAATTTTTACCGACACCGTTCCAATGCCAAGTACCTGTTTTATTTTTCCAAAGAATCCCATGTGCTTTTTATTTAAAAGGTTTAATTTTTAGTTGAGTAAAGGTAAAAATAACCTGAAGCGGCAGACAAGGAGCTGAATATCGTTACAATTAAAATTAGTTGGGCGTGACGGTGAAGGAAACGCGGAAAAACGTTCCTTCACCGTCGGGCTATTCGCTATTACTCCTCTCTCGTCAATAAGAAAATAGTTATAGGAAAATTACAGACCCAATTTGACGAGATGTGGGGTAACCGCTGCTATCCCTCACGCAAAACAATCCTGCAACCACATTTTTTCCTCATAAGTAGATGAACCTGATCTTTTTTCAAACTTTTTTGTCACTTTTAGAATATTCTCGATTATCCTGTTAATTCAAATATTAACTTTGGAAATATGAAAATTTCCCGTGTATCATTACTGTTTTTGGTGCTGTTGCCTGGTTTTATTTTTGCTCAAACCCCTGCTACAAAACCCAATCTCGATAATTATCAACCCGCCCGCGCAAACGGTCCGCTTCCTCCTGAATTCCTGATCTCCACTGCCGACAAAGCAACGAAGGACAACGAAAAGATCGATCAGTCACAGGATCAGAAAATGCGTGATGCGCAGGTAGAATTTTACCTGCAGACCAATTATTCTGTCGATCAGATGCGTTTCAGCGGCGAAGTGCTGGTGAATGATACCTTCAGCATTTACATCAACCGTGTAGCCGATTCATTGCTGCTCAAACAAGATCCCGAACTTCGCAAGCAGCTGAAATTTTATGTGCTGCGTTCGCCTTCGGTAAATGCATTTGCCACCGACCAGGGAGCGATCTTCGTTACCATCGGTTTGCTTACACGTTTAAACAACGAAGCCGAGCTTGCTTTTGTAATTGCGCATGAAATTATTCACTACAAACGCAATCACGTGCTTACCGGTTATGTAGAAGGTGTAAAAGCACGCGAAGGAATCGGGCAGTATGATCAGACTACCTGGGAAAATCGTTTTTTAAAGCGTCACCGGTATTCACGCGCTTATGAATCGCAGGCGGATGAAGAAGGATTTGAATTGATGCTGAATTCGAATTATGATATGCGTGGTTGCATTGCTGCTTTCGATATTCTTGCAATGGCCGATGCGCCTTTCAGCGATACATTGTTTAAAAAATCTTTTTTCGAATCCGATTATTTCATTTTTCCGTCTAAATATTATGTGGATACGATCAAAAAGCTCGAGCCTGCTGATGAAGATGAAGATGACGAGCTCGCCACACACCCAAGCGTTTATAAGCGCAGGAAAGTAATTGTCCGCAAATTCGGAAAGCTTGGTGCCGATACAACAGGAAATAAATTCCTCGTTTCCGAAACCATGTTTTATCGCATTACAGAAATGGCCCGCTTCGAAGAGATCGCAGAGCATACAGCTGCAATTGAATTCAGTGAAGCCATCTATTCTAATTATGCGGAACACAAACATTATCCGAATAACCATTACCTCACACGGGAATTAGTTCGCGCCATGTACGGAAGCGTGATCAAGAAAAACCGCATGTACAATTACAATGATCTTTCTTCTTTGTTTGAATCATTGTTTGCAGCGTCTTATGAAAATAGCTCCAAACCGATTGGTGAACAAGGTCGGTTAAAAGCATTTATCAATAAAACCGACGCAACAGGCTGGAATGTTGCCGCAGTGAAATATGCATGGAAAGCGCATACCATGTACCCGGAAGATAAAGACATTACAATGTGGACAGCAGGATTGTTTCGCGAGCTTGCAGTGAAAAATGAAGTGCTGATGTCAGATTTTCAAAAGTCAGACAGCGCTTTTGTCGCACTCGGAAATAAAGCTTTTGCCGATTCAACAGTAACCAAAAAGATAAAAGCAGAAACGCCTTACGCACGTTTCCAGGCCGCCATCGATCACCTGGACCGTGATTCACTTGATCATTTTAAATATTGGAATTTTGCGTTCATCAACGAATTAAAAGATTCCGGCTTTGTACAAATGTATCGCGTGGCTGAAATGTATTCCGACAGCATTGAACTTTCAGATTCACTCTGGTATGAATTGAGCGACAAAGAGCAGAAGAAAATTAAAGAAGCAAAAAAAGATGGATTTTCCGGTCCGCAGGGAATGACATCGCTTGTGGCAGTGAATCCTATTTATGTTGCGTATGATGCAACCGGCGATTACGAAGAAGTGGATGTGCGTGCCTCGCTTGATGGTCATTTGCTTCTTGTAAACGACATGAAAGAAAGTGCACAGCAGCTCGGATTAACGCTGCAGTTCCTCGATCGCGATAATATGGATACCAACACCGTTGAACGTTTTAATGATTTAGTAACGGTGAACGAATGGTTTGATCAGCGCCAGGAATACGGCGATAACCAGCTTCTCCCTTATCCGCAAGAAGCAATGAAAGCGCTTGCAGCAAAATACGGAACAAATTATTTTATGTGGTCCGCTTACCAAACCTATACAGCAAAACGCGGTGGCAC
>JBKJMR010000330.1:0-2687 GCA_046596275.1 Bacteroidia bacterium
CAGAAACACAACTTACTTCACGCGATTTCCTCGAACCAGAAGAAATTATGAAACTGGAACAACTGTTGATCAATTATGTTCCACCGAGTAAACCCATAGTTCACGTGAATAGAGCGGAGTGGAAAGAGCGAGCAGAAAAGAAAATGCTTAATCCAGGCGAGTACGAAACGCTGAAATATTTTTTGTTCGCCTGTTACACTGGTTTGCGTTACAAGGATATGTTCCTGCTTGATATGCAAGAGCACATCAAAGGGAAATGGATAGAGAATCCATTAACGAAACAACGTAGTTACCGGAATTACATTGACATGGAAGCAATGCACAAAACAGGTAAGATGCTTATCGTTCCACTTATTGAAAAAGCACTTGTGTTACTTGATTTGGAAAAAGAAGGCCGCGCCTTCAAAGTACTCTCCAACCAAAAGACGAACGAGCATTTAAAAGTTATCGCAACACGAGCAGAAATCAATAAGCTGCTGACCTTTCACGTAGCGCGACATAGTTTTGCTACAACATGTTTCACTTACGGAATACCAGATCGCGTAGGACAAAAATTGCTCGGGCATAAGAATGGAAAATTCATTGAGATCTACGCACACCTGACGCAAAATCGTTTGTTCATTGAAATGGATAAAGTGACGAAAGGGTATAATGATTATGAGCAGTTATTGCGTGTTGTGCATCGTAATAGTAATGAAGAGCAAGATCCTGCTGCTGCATTGGCGAAAAAAATGGAAGGGACAAGCTATGATGAGCTAGTGGAAATGTTAGGTAAGATGGACAAGGAGCAGATTGAGAAACTAACGACTATTGCAAAAATGGTGAGTTAAAATTTGCTTACTGCAAAATTTTCCCTGCAAAAAAACGTCATTACAGTAAGTGGGCAATTTTAGCGGGGAGGAAACATGAAGTCAGAAATCACGCGTAGAATGATAAGTGGGACTGTTTCCACAGCAGAACAGGAGATTTCCTTGTCGGAAGAAATTATGTTGGAGGGTGTGGAAATAAATCTTGTTGGCATACGTGTGTCAGGGTCGGACGCTGCTGCGATCTACTCCAATTCTGTTTTCAGGAAATTCGAGATTAATTCCGAAGAAATATTATCTCCGGATTATCCAGCCAAAATTTTTCTTTGCTCCATGTGCTCACCTCCCTCACAACGATTTTATCGGATGAATTTAAATTGCGGAAGTAATCCAAAATTTGAAATTGTTTATAAAGATGGTGGTTGGGAAAATGCAAGTTATCCCTATGTCGTCAGTATTTATTTGCATTTTGAGGTTTGGAAATTGGGGTAAGAATAAATTTTAAGGAAGATTCCTAATCCGCTTTTGAAGGATTATTTTCAATAGTACAAACGCCTTCTAATCCGACCCAAAAGAACGTTAGCGGTTCCAGTTTCTTGAGGGAACCTAAATTAATTTCGAATGATATGGGTTTCTCATCTGGTATAAGAAATGGATTGTGCAGATCAAGAAGTATGCTTTCATTTTCATTTCTTCCTTGAAAAAGAAAATTTCTTAATGGCTCATTTCCATTTGTAACTGAACGACTATTCACTTTAATAGAATATTCTCCACTCAAAAGAACGGGATGTCTTCGAATGTTGTCGAATGAAGATATGGAAATGTCTTCATTTTTATCAGATAAAGATATTCCAGCCATAACGCGCAGATCGCAAACCAACATAACCATATTTTTTGGTAGCTCAGCGCCCTTGATATTACAAATACCTGTAATTATCTCATCGTTTTTTTCAAAAATTTGGATAGATTTTTCTTTAACCTGTTTGATGGCATAGATTGTATGATCACTCAATCGAAGTTTGCCTTTTTTCAATCCCTCCCTAATATGTTGGGGAAGTTCATCGAAATATTTTTCAAATAAGACTCTTCGCTCTCTGGAATAATTTTTTGCCGTTTTTATTCTGGACAACACTTTGGCTCTTTGAACTGGGTCAAGGTCGTTTAAAAAAGATGAAACAGAACCGGGTAATTTATCAATTTCATATATTGGGATGGGATTCCCCAATTCGCTTAACAAAGCGTCCCTCTTATCATCTTCCATCGTCTTTGCTTTTATTTAAAACGCATGGCGACATTATTTCTTATACTAAAACGAAATAATTTTTCGGAGGAAATCAAAGAATAAGCAATGGTCAAGCAAAAGCAAAACGTTTAATAATTTCAAAATACTATGTTGACACTTAATTAGGCCATCTCGTCCTCAATCCCGTTCAACATTCCTTCCATCAACCTTACAGCCTGAATTAACGAAGTAATCTCGCCCGAAATCATCAACATGCTGATCTTGCTATTCTCCGGATCAGCACACGCCGTTTCTAAAATCTTCTTGACCCGGCTTTTCAATTTTTCATTCCGTTCCAGGATTGGACGCATTTCCCGGCCAAGCACACGCGCTGCAATTACTAGCCGATCATAAGGCTCTGCATCAAGCAAATCAAAATGCTTACCCAGCATCTCTTCATGCACGAAATTATGGTAGTTCTCTATAATGTTCCCTATATCCCGAATATCTTTTGTTCTCATTTCAGGGCGATCATCATAAGCAATAAGCTTTAGGACTATCATTCCCGGAAGTGTGCAAACTTTAAAGCGGTTTCCTTGTTCAAATTCAATACTCGCAGTTGCTTCTTCTAAAACTTCCGCAAATCCATCTACTGAAAT